>JASHRA010000136.1 GCA_030038765.1 Candidatus Dormiibacterota bacterium
GGTGGAGGGCAGGAAGCGCACCCGGTGACGCTGGCCCGTCACCTGGGCAACCACCTCCAAGAGCTCGGCCACGGTGCGGCTGGAGCCGCTCACGAGGTAGCGGCGCCCGGCCTGGCCGCGGCTGGCGGCACGGAGGTGAGCCTCGGTGCAGTCGGCGATGTCGACCAGGCTGACCCGGGTGCGCAGCATCCAGTGGAGCCGGCCCTGCGCGTAGCGGATGAGCCAGCGGGCAGTGCCCGAGGTCCGGCCCGGGCCCTGGACCGAGGAGGGGTTCACGCAGACCAGCTCGAGGCCGAGGCGGGAGGCCGACTCCAGGGCGGCGCGTTCGGCGAGGAACTTGGAGCGGTCGTACTCGGAGAGGAAGCTCCCGCGGTGCCGGCTGTCCTCCCTGCCCACCGTGCCCCGCCGCTCCCCGAGGACGGCGGCCGAGGAGGTGTAGACGACCCGTCGCAGGCCGGCCCGGGCCGCCTCCTCCAGCACCCGGCGGGTCCCGTCCACGTTCACCCGCCCCATCTCCAGGGGATCCCGGGGACAGAGCTCGTTGCGGCCGGCGGCGTGGAACAGCAGCTCGCAGCCGACCATCCCGGAGGCGAGGCTGGCCTCCCCGAGCAGGTCCCCCAGCACGGTTCGCGCCCCCCTCAGCTCCAGGCGCTCCGCCGACTCCCGGCTGCGCGCCAGGGCCCGCACCTCGCGACCCTCCGCCACCAGTCGGTCGAGGATGGCGCCGCCCACGAAGCCGGAGCCGCCGGTGAGGAAGACCGCCCCGGGCAAGGGCTAGCGACGCTCCCCGGCGGCGCCCGCCTCGAGGGGCCAACGGCGCAGGTACTGGGCCGCCGAGCCCAGGGTCAGCGCCACCGCCACCCAGATGGCCCACTGGTACAGGGGCAGGGGTCCCAGCGGCAGGTCGACGTCGAGGATGGCAAGGAGGATGGCGAGGAACTGGACCGCGGTCTTGAGCCGTCCCAGCTGGGAGGCGGTGACCAGCACGCCGCCGAGCGCGGCGGAGCCGCGCAGCCCCATCAGGGCCAGCTCCCGGGCCACGATCAGGAGCACGGCCCAGGCAGAGGCCCTGCCCACCGTCAGCAGTCCCAGCAGCGCCCCGGTGACGAGGATCTTGTCGGCGGTGGTGTCGAGGAAGCTGCCGGCCGGGCTCACCACCCGCCAGCGACGCGCCAGGTAGCCGTCCAGGTAGTCGGTGACGGCCGCCACCACGAAGAGCAGCGCCGCCCAGGTGTCGATGCCGGCCAGCACCAGGGCCAGCACGGCCGGGGTCAGGACCAGGCGCAGGCCGGTGGCGAAGTTGACCACGGTGGCCCGGGTCCGGGACCGAGGAGCCCGGGCACGGGCACTGGCCCCCAGGCTGCCCGCCTCTGCCGGGCTCAAGGGCACGACCGCCGGAGTGGGGCTGCTGGAGCGTCCATGGGGCGGCCCCATACTCTCACCGCCCGCGGCGTGCCGAGAGCAGGGATCGGACCCCCTCGGCGTCGGCCAGGGCCAGCGCGCGCCGAGCCAGGCGCCGCGCTGCGCCCAGCTCCACGCGCCGGACCGCCTCCTTCACCCCCGCCACCAGGGGCACCGCCACCGAGAGTTCGCGCACGCCCAGTCCCAGGAGCAGCTCCGCCGCCCCCGGCTGCCCCGCCAGCTCGCCGCAGACGGCCACCTCGCGACCCCGCCGGGCCGCGCCGGCGACGGCGCTGGCGATGAGGCGGAGCACCGCCGGGTGGAGGGCGTCGGCCAGGCCCGACACCTCGCCGTTGGTCCGATCAGCCGCCAGCGCGTACTGCGAGAGGTCGTTGGTGCCGAGGGAGAAGAAGTCGGCCGGCTCGGCCAGGGCCGCCGCGCTGAGGGCGGCGGCCGGGACCTCGACCATGACCCCCACCTCCAGGCGGATGTCGTCGGGGCCCACGCCCTCGGCCTCGAGCGCCTGGGCCAGCACCCCGCGGGCGGCGCGGACCTCGTCGACGGTCGAGACCATGGGGAACATGAGACGCAGGGGATGTCGGCGCGCGACCCTCACCACGGCCTGGAGCTGGGCCCGGAGCAGCTCCGGTCGGCTCAGCCCCAGGCGCAGTCCGCGCAGCCCCAGGGCGGGGTTGTCCTCCGCCCCCTGCTGCAGGTAGGGCAGGTGCTTGTCGGCCCCGACGTCGAGGGTCCGGACCGTCACCGGCCGCCCCTCCAGGGCCTCGGCGATGGCCCCGTAGGCACGGGCCTGGGCCTCCACGTCGGGCATCTCCGCGGCCTTTAGGAAGAGGAACTCGGTGCGCAGCAGGCCGACCCCGTCGGCGCCCGCGGCCCGGGCCTGGACGGCGTCCTCCACCGACCCGATGTTGGCCACCACCGGCACGGCCAGGCCGTCACGGGTCACGGCCGGTCCCTGGCTCAGCTCCCGCGCCCGGCGTGCCCCGCTGGCCGCCGCCGCGGCCCGGGCCTGGCTGGCGCTCACCTGCTCCGCGCTCGGCGCCACCACCAGCAGGCCCTGGTCCCCGTCCAGGAGCACCTCGGTCCCGGCGGCAATCTCCAGCAGCGGGGGGCCCAGCGCCACCACGGCGGGGATGCCCATGGCTCGGGCCAGGATGGCAGAGTGCGACGTGGGCCCGCCGCCGGCGGTGGCGATGGCCAGGACCTGGTCGCGGTCCAGGCCGGCGGTGTCGGTGGGGGTCAGGTCCTGGGCCACCAGGATCCCCCGCCCCGTCATGGTCGCCGCCCCGCCCCCGCAGAGCTGGCCCAGCACCTTGCGGCTGACGCCCTCCAGGTCACCGGCTCGGAGCCGCGTCCGGGGGTCCTCCATCGCCTCCCACTCGGCCTTGACCCGGGCCACGGTCCGGGCCCAGGCGGCGGCCGCCGAGATCCCCCCGGCCGCGATCAGTTCGCGGGTCGGCTGCAGCAGCTCGGGATCATCGAGGAAGAGCAGCAGGGCGTCCACGATCGCTCCCTCGTAGGCTCCCGCCCTCACTCTGGTCGAGTCGCGCAGCAGCTCCAGCTCGACTCGCGTCCGGGAGAGCGCCTGGTCGAGCTGCTCCAGCTCCTCCCGCGGTCCGCCGGTAGGCCGCTCCGGGATCTCGAACTCGACCTCGCCGAGACGCTCCAGGGGGCCCACGGCGGTGCCGCCGGAGGCGGCCAGTCCCACCAGCTCGCCCTCGCGGGCGGGGCGCTGCGCCGCTGGCGGCGGGACCGGCGCCGGTGCCGCCTCCTCCTCCCGGGGTTCGTCGAAGCGGCGCTCGGCCAGCTCCTTGACGGCGGCGATCACCCGCGCCGCGTCCGGTCCCTCGGCATGGACCCGCAGCAGCTGGCCGCTCCGGACCTGGAGCCGGGCCAGGGCGTTGAAGCTGGTGGCGCTGACGGGCCCGGCCCCGGTGCTGGCGTTGCTGGCCACCACCTGGGCCTGGAGCCCGGCGCTGGCCCGCACCAGGCGGGAGGCGGGCCGGGCGTGCAGGCCGAGGGGCAGATCGACCGGCACGGTGATCTCCAGGCCCTGCCCGCCGAGGACCGCCGGCGCCGGCTCCGGGGCCTCGGCGGGAGCCGGCTCGGTCCCGTCCAGCTGGGCCGCCTTGGCCCCGAGCGCGCCCAGGGCCTCCTCCCGCACCTGGCGCAGGTCCTGCCCCAGGCGGGCCGCGACCGCGGCCGCCACCGCCCCCTCCACCAGCGGCGCCGAGGTCAGGAGGACGCCGGGGCGGCGCTCCTCGGGCAGGAACTCCAGGGCCATCTCGGCCGAGAGCAGGGCGCTGCCCAGGTCCATGAGCACCAGCACGCCGGCCTCGGACCAGGCCTCGTCGATGGCACCGGCAACGCGGCTGGCGTCGGTGCCGAGGGCGGTCTCGGGCGGCTCCATGCCCCCGGCCGGCACGATCTGCACCTCCTCGCCGGCCATGGCCCGGGCCAGCTCCGCCGCCCCCTCGGCCAGCTGCCGGCTGTGCGAGACCAGGACCAGGCCGACTGTGGCGGCCCCGGCTGGGCGCTCAGACGGGTCGTCCACCGTAGGCCCTGTAGAGGATCTCCAGCGGGTGCACGGTCGGGTAGCCGCTGCCGTGCCGGATCTGCCAGCGGCAGGTCTCGCTGTCGCACATGACGAGGTCGGGGGCCAGCTCCAGGATGTCCCCGAAGAGCGGCGCCCCGACCCGCATCGCGATCTCGTACTTCTCCGCCTTGGTCCCGTAGGTGCCGGCGATGCCGCAGCAGTCCCGGTCCAGCTCCACCAGTCTCAGTTCGGGGACCAGCGAGAGGACGTCGAGGGCCGGCTTGCCGATCTGCTGGTTCTGCTGCTGGCAGGGGGCGTGGTAGGCGACGGTGAGGGGCACGGGGTGGAAATCGGTGCGCAGCTCACCGCGCTGATCCAGGTCGCGCAGGAACTCGAAGATGTCGTAGGTCCGGGCGGCCAGCCGGCGCAGCGAGTCGTCCTCCACGCCGAGGATCTCCCGCGCCTCGCGCTTCAGCATGAGGCCGCAGCTGGTGGACGTGGCCACCACCTGGAGGCCGTCCAGGTCCGGCGTCGAGAGCTGCTCGGTGAGCCGGCGCACGTAGCGGCGGGCACCATCGAAGATGCCGTTGGACTGCATGGGAAGACCGCAGCAGCCCTGGGCGGGCACCTCGACCTGGAACCCCTGGTGCTCCAGGATGGCGATCGCCATCAGGCCCACGCGGGGCTCGTAGTAGTTGGTGCTGCAGCCGTGGAAGTAGACGATCCGTCGCCCCCCGAGGGGCCGGGACCGGCGCCGGCCGAGGCGGTAGTCGAGGGTCCGGCCGTTGGCCCGGGGCAGCGGCGCCAGGCGGTGGATGCCGAGCACCCGCTGGGTCAGGCCCCGCACCGGCGGGCTGGCCATGGCGGCGTTGAAGAGGGGCGCCACGGGGCGCGCCAGCCGGCCCATCACGTCGGGACGCGCGATCAGCCGGTCCCGCAGGGGCACGCCCTGCTCCCGCTTCAGCTCGGCCCGGGCCCGGGAGTTGATCTCCGCGATGCGCACCCCCTGGGGGCAGACGCGGGTGCAGATGCCGCAGCCGGAGCAGTAGTCGACCGAGTGGTCGGGGGAGTGCTCGCCGGTGCGGAAGCGCTCCGCCTGGGGACCCACCGTCTTGGGCCCGAGGAAGAGGTCGGTGACCGGCATGACCGGGCACGCGCTCTCGCAGATGGTGCACTTGACGCACTGGTCCAGGGAGCCCCTCACCGAGCCGGCCACGCGCTCCATGAGATCGGTCAAGCGCACACCTCCAGAGCCGCTTCGGCGGCCCTCAGGGCCGTCACCAGGCTGATGCCCTCGCCCGACTTCTCCCGCCAGGGTGAGGCCCCGGCCAGCTCGGCCCCGGCCAGGAACAGGTTCTCGAAGACCGGTTCGCCGTCCGCCCGGAGGGGGCGGGAGAGGGCGTCCACCGCCACCCCGGCGCGGTCGAAACCGTGCTCGCCGAAGTACTCCTCCTGGAACCACTCGGCCGAGTCCTGGGGCAGCTCCGAGAGGGGCAGGTCGAAGACCGGCTCCCGGGCGCGGTGCTCGGAGTCGACCTCGATGCCACCGGCCGAGACGCCCCCGCTGGCCAGCACCACCGCCTGGGCGAGGTACTCGTCCTCCCGCGGCGGCTGGCTCGCCAGGACCGCCTCCAGGCGCCCGCCCCGGGCCCGGAACCCGGTCGCCGTCTCGCCCAGCGTGAGCCGCCCTCCGGCCCGCCGCAGGGCTGCCCGGAGGAGGTCGTAGAGGCGCAGCCCAGGGAGCGACGGCGGCAGCGTGGGGATCTCGAAAACCGGGCGCTCCAGGCGCTCCTCCAGGTCCCGGCGGACATCTCCGCCGTGCTCCCGGCCGAGGATGGCGGGGAAGCCCACGGCGACCTCCCCGTCGAGCAGGGGGCGCAGGCTGCGGGCCACCCGGGCACGGACCTCGGGCTCCTCCATGCGCCGCCAGAGGCGCTGGGGCGCGAGGTCGGGGAGCTCCCCCTCCCAGACCAGGTCGACCGGACGCGCGTCCAGGGCCAGGGAGCCGGCGCTGAGGTTGGCGGCCACGATGTGGGGATAGAAGTCGCGGTATCCGTTGAAGGATGCGATGACCACCCGGGCGCCCGCCTCCAGGGCGCCGGCGGACATGCTCTCGGGCAGGAGGCCGGCCGGCCTCAGCGCGCCCAGCGCCGTGGGCAGGAGCCGGTTGCGGCTCAGCGTCCCGGGGTAGCCGAGATCGCCCGCGACCGCGCTCAGCCAGGCCAGGGCGGGAGCGACCCGCTCCGGCCCCATCAGCGCATAGGGGTGCCCCGGGTGAGCGGCGACGAACGCCGGCAGGGTCCCCAGCGGATCCTCGACCGGCTCGGGCGCGTAGCCGAGGACGTCGATCGTGGCCGGGGCCAGGCCGAGCGACCCGGCTCCGGTGGCGATCACCTGCACCCGCCGCCCGGCCTGGGCCAGGCGCACCGCGGCGCAGAGCCCGGCCGTGCCGGCGCCGATCACGAGGACGTCCGTCTTCACCGCTGCTGTCCCCTGTCTCCCGGCCTCAGGCGGGCAGGTGCTCGAGGTCGAGGAGGTCCTGGAAGATCCAGCTGTCGAGCCGAGACTGGCGCAGCTGCTGCCCCCAGAGCACCACGCGCTGGCCCTTCCAGCGCTCCTCCACGAAGCTGCGCAGGGCGGCGTTGGTGTGGCCGCGGTCGTAGTAACCGTCCTGGTGCAGCAGACCGGCCGCCCGGAAGGTGCAGAAGCCGCCCTGGCAGGGGCCCATGCCGAGCCGCATGCCCCGGCGCAGGTCGTCCAGCTGCTGCTCCGGCCGGCGCGAAGCGGCTGCCAGCACGTCGCCCTGGGTCACCAGCTCGCACTCGCAGAGGGCGGGGTCGTCCCCGAGGTGCTGCTCCATCGAGCGCTCCCGGTTTCCGATCCAGTAGAAC
>JASHRA010000014.1 GCA_030038765.1 Candidatus Dormiibacterota bacterium
TCTCGGCAGGGCGGTTTCCGAGCTCGCCCTCTCCGGCATCAGGGGCAGGGGCTCACGGCGCCGTTCAGCCTCGGGCTTCCCTGTGCTGGCGGGCGTTCCCGGGCATCCGGTGACAGATGAGCTTGTTGCCTCCTATCGTGACGACGAACCGGCGGCGGTCGATGCTTCTTGACGTCAACGTGCTGCTGGCGCTGGCCTGGGATCAGCACATCCACCATGAAATCGCGCACGAACGGTTTGCCGAACTCGACAACTGGAGCACGTGCCCGGTAACCGAGGCTGGTCTGCTGCGGCTGCTCTTGACCCGACAAGTCGTGGGTCGACAGGTGAGCGGTGCCGAAGCGATCGGACAGCTCCAGGCGATGCGCCGCGTTCCAGGATGGAGCTTCATCTCGGACTCGGTCTCGCTTGCCGCTCCCTCCATCGACATGCGCGTGCTGATGGGGCGCAGGCAGGTTACTGACCTCCAACTCGTCAACCTCGCGGCGGCGAACAACACGACGCTCGCGACGTTCGATGCAACGCTCAGAGCCTCGCTCGTGCCGGAGGACCAGCGCTGGGTCAGCGTCTGGAGCGGCTGAGCGGGGCATAGGCATTACACGGCCTGACTGACCACGTCAGCGCTCATGAGGGGCCCAGCTCGTGGCCAGTTGCGAGGATCGTCCACCCCTCGGTCGCGGACTCACCCCGATGTCCCCTGCGCCGGGATGCACCGACGCTGAAGAGTGGCGAGCTTCTTCTCCCAGACGTATCAGGCCGCCGCTTTGGAGGTGGTGGCGGACGCCACAAGGAACGGCGGTGCGAAGTCGACGGTCGCGCTGTCCACTTTCGAGACCGAATCACACCTCGGTCGGTACGCGTGGATTTTGGCTGTCATCGTGACCGAGTCACGCCGGTCCCGGGACGCTCCGGCCCTCAGTCGCGCGCGCGCTCCCGGTCCCGCGTGACGCCCGGCACGGCTAGGAAGGCGAGCGTGACGACGCTGGCCAGGGCTCCGGCTAGGACCAGCACCAGGCGCGCCCCGAGCGCGCCCGCCACCGGTCCGGTGGCGGCGTTGGAGACGGGCGTGAGGCTGAAGGAGACGGTGAGGTCGAGGCTGGAGACGCGCCCCAGCATCTGGCCCGGCACCTGGGCCGCCATGCGGGCGAACCAGATGAGGTTGCCGAAGGAGACCCCGCCCAGGGTGAGGAACATGCAGGGGAAGAGCTGCCAGCCGGAGCGGGCCAGGCCCATGGGGATGAGGGCGGCCGTGGCGACGGCCCAGACGGAGAAGATCCAGACCACCTGGTGGCGGGGGATGCCGCGCCAGGCCACGAAGGCGGCGGCGCTGAGGGCGCCCAGGCCGCCGCAGGCGCCGGCCAGGCCCAGGGTCTGGGGACCGGCGTGGAGCCGGTACTTGATGAGGTAGGGGACGAGGACGGCGAGGGGCCCGGTGAGGGCGATGTTGGCCAGGCCGGCGGCGGCGATGCCGGCCCAGATCCAGGGCACGGAGCGGACCAGGTGGAGGGCCTCACGGGCCTCGGAGAGGACCGAGCGCGAGGCCCCTTGGGCACCCTCGGCGGGTGCCGGGGCCGGAGCCGGGCGCATGGCCGCCAGGGTGGCGGCGGCGACGAAGAAGCTGGCCCCGTCGATGAGGAAGGCGGGTCCGGTGCCGCCGGCGGCGATCAGGAGACCGCCGAGTGCGGGGCCGAGGAGGGACTGGGTGATGGGGGAGACGAACTGCTCCACGGCCATCGCCTGGGGCAGCAGCTCGGTCTCCACCAGGCTCGGCACGATGGCCCGGGAGGCGGGCAGGAAGAAGGCCTGGCTCAGCCCGTAGACGGCGACCAGGCCCACGATGTCGGCGAGGTTGGCCAGCCGCAGCAGCACCAGCACGCCGAGGGCGCCGATGGCGAGGCCGCTGACGGCGTTGCCGTAGAGCATGACCCGGCGGCGGTCGAGGCGGTCGCTGACGACCCCGCCGAGCAGCAGCAGCAGGACCTGGGGCAGCCCGAAGGCGGCCGACACGACGCCCAGGGCGGTGGGTGCGTTGTAGAGGCGGTAGACCTCCCAGGCGATGGCGACGAAGTAGACGCCGTCGCCGACCAGGGAGACGGTGGAGCCGGACCAGAGGAGGACGAACTCGCGGACCTCGAAGAGCTGGGAGAGACGGTCCGGCAGCAGGCGCCGGACCCGGCTCCGGGGGCGAGCCGGCTCCGGGCCGGTGGGACCCCCGGGCTCTTGTGGTGGCACCGGCGGATTCTATTGGGAGGCCGGGTGCTGCCTCGTGCTGTCGCGCCCCGTCCCGGCCGCTCCGCGCCCGGAAGCCCCGGTCGAAACTCCAGCCCGGCGCCGCCGGATCACGGAGCCAGGGCTGAGGGGGCCGTCTCCGGGAGCGGGACTGGGCGGACCCGCTGGCGGTGGGCTACATCGAGCTCGCCTGGAGACCGGGCAGCAGGGCCGGCACGAAGGGGACCAGCACCGCCAACGCGAGCAGGCCCACGCCGACGGCTCGCGAGAAGAGCGCCCCGTGACGCCAGACCTTCTCCAGGAGCACCACTCCTGCCAGGCCGATCATGGCGGGGACGTTCATCACGCCCACGGCGACCAGCACGATCATCAGGCCCCAGCAGCAGGCGACGCAGAAGAGACCGTGGTGGAGGCCGACACGCAGGTCGCGGGTGACGCCGCGGTAGCTGGCGTAGTGGATGAGCGCCCCCACCGGGGTCCGGCAGCGGTGCAGGCACACCTCCTTGAGCGGCGAGAGCTGGTAGATGCCGGCCACCAGGAAGATCGCTGCTCCCAGCCAGAGCGCCTCATGAGGGGCGAGCCGCACCAGGCGGCCGGTGCCGAGCAGGACGACGTAGACCGCGACGCCGAAGGCGGCCCAGGCGACCAGGTAGCCGGCGACGAAGAGGACGATCCCGAGCACGCGTTCCCGGGCCGCGCCACGCGCCGCGACGGAGCGGATCCAGACCACCGCGGTGGGCGCCACCGAGGGGATCATCATCGCGGCCATCATCACGATCCAGACGACCAGGAAGGCGAGCAGCGAGAGACCCATGGCGCCTGCCCCGACCCCCATCTGGCCGGACCAGGCGATGGTGGCGGCCCAGGCCACCGCCGCCACCACGCAGAGTCCGGCCCACCAGGGCAGGAGCTGGCTCAGCGAGGGGGCGCTGGGCGCGTTCACGGTGAGCGGCGGCTCAGCCCTGGTAGGCGAAGTCGCTCACGAAACTGTTGGTGGCGGAGAACTCGGCATCCCAGTGGTCGTGGTAGCGGACGTCCCCGGCCCTGGCCTGGGTCACCGGCTGCGAGACGGCCCCCATCAGCGGGTTGCTGATCACGGGCGGCCTGCTCCCGTCCATGCCCACCAGCTCCTCCGACTCCATCGAGATCACGTCGCCCACCGTGGCCTTGAGCGAGCCCCCGCTGCGACTGAAGGAGATGGACGCCGGAGCGACCCCCAGGACCTTGCCGATCAGGGGGCCGAGGGCCGCCAGGTGCCCTCCGGCAGCGCCGGAGAAGACCGCGCCCAGGGCCTCGGACTGCTGCGCCGTGGCCCGGTCATCGAGATAGAGAGCGACCTCCCAGCCGCCGTCGGTCATCCGCTTCGGCGTGTGCACCGCCATCACGGCGTTCAGCCCGGCGAGGTCGACCCCGTCCCGCTCCCCCTCCCGGACGTGCCAGGCCAGGAGCACGTCGCAGGAATCCTGGGTCGCCGCCCCCAGCCAGATGCAGGGGCAGCTGACGTCGCAGTTGCAGGTCTCGAAGTAGTCCCCCTTGACGGAGAACGCCATCTCATCCCCTCCTGAGGTGCGACCGAGTCGCAGGATCATACACCGGGAACTGGCCTGCGCCGCTCAGGACGGGGCCGGACCGGCGCGCCCGGGGCTGCGCCCCCGCTGCAGCAGCTCCGCGGCCGGGAGCGAGTTCAGGACCAGTTCGGCGCCAAGGCCGGCTCGGGCCGCCCGCTGGGCGCCGAGACGGAGCCACTCCAGCTCCCCGGGGGCGTGGGCGTCGGTGTCGATGGTGAAGCGGCAGCCCAGGCCCAGGGCCAGCTCCAGGAGCGGCAGGGGCGGATCCTGCCGCTCGGGCCGGGAGTTGATCTCCACGGCTGTGCCGGCCTCGGCGCAGGCGCGGAAGACGCGCTCGGCGTCGAACGTCGAGGGAGGGCGCTCCCGACCCCTGATGAGGCGGCCGGTGCAGTGTCCGAGGACGTCGGTCCGGGGGTTGCTGACCGCCGCCACCAGGCGCTCCGTCATCTGCGCCTCCTCCATGCGCAGCTTGGAGTGGACGCTGGCCACGACCAGGTCCAGTTGGCCCAGCAGCTCCGGCTCCTGGTCCAGGCCGCCGTCGTCGAGGATGTCGACCTCGATGCCGGTGAGGATGCGGAAGGGCCTGAGCTCGGCATTGAGCCGGGCCACCTCCTCCAGCTGGAGCCGGAGCCGTTCCGGGCTGAGGCCCCGGGCCACCCGGAGCCGGGGGCTGTGGTCGGTGAGGACGAGGTATTCGTGGCCCAGCTCGATCGCTGCTCCCGCCATCTCGGCGATCGGGCAGCTGCCGTCGGACCAGTCGGAGTGGGTGTGGCAGTCGCCGCGGAGGCGGGAGCGGATCTCGGCCGCTCGTCCCTCCAGCGGAGCCGGCCGGCGCGCCTCCAGCTCCTCGAGGTAGGCGGGCCGGCCCCGGTCCAGGGTCTCGGCGATGATGCGGGCGCTGGTCTCCCCGACCCCGGGCAGGCTCCGGAGCCGGCCGCTGGCGGCGAGGCTGGTGAGCTCCTCAGCGGGGACCGCGTCCAGCTCCCGGGCGGCTCGCCTGAAGGCCCGGCAGCGAAAGGCGTCCGCCAGCTCCTCCTCCAGCAGGTAGGCGATCCGGCGCAGCGCCGCGGCGGGCGCCAAAGCGCCCGCCGCCCCGGTCGACGCTCGGTTCGGTGCTGTGCTCGGGATGGGGGTCCGCTCCTGGCGCTGGCCGCCGCTCAGGGCCCCATTGTCCGGATCGGGGAGGGGAGGGGGCCTCGGCCTGCTCGATCGGTCGGGGTCAGCCGGCCGTGGGCGCCGATGTCAGCGTCGCGGCTACCACCGCGATGGCCGGCTGGGCGGCCAGCTCCTCGGCCAGGCGCTGCGCCGCCTCGCGGTAGGAGCTGGCCGCGAGCAGGGCCTCCGCCATGGCCCGGATCCCGCCCGCGTGCGAGGCGTCTATCTGTGGAATCCCGTCCGCCCCGGCCGTGGCCGGGAGCACCAGGCCCGCGCCAGCGGCGGCGACGCGGCGGGCGTTGCTGGGCTGGTCGGCGAAGAGGGGGATGAAGCCGATCGGAATGCCGTGCGCCAGCGCGCCGAAGGTGGTGCCGGAGCCTCCGTGACAGACCACCAGATCGCAGTCGGCGAGGACCGCCTCCTGCTCCGCCCACTCGACCACGCGCACGTTCTCCGGGACCGGCTCCAGCGCCGATCTGTCCACGTGCCTGCCCACGGTGAAGAGCACCTGCGCCCTCAGTCCCCCCACGGCGGTGAGGGCCGCGCGCTGCAGCTGCGGCCCCCTCTCGCTCCGCCCCAGCTGCGAGCCGAAGGTGAGGTAGAGGTGTGGATGCTCGCGGCCCTGCCAGGGGTCCGCGTCCCCCTCGGTGACCGCCCCCGCCACCCGGTCGCGGTAGCGCAGCGTCCTGGGGAACGGCGAGGGGTCGAGTGATGCCGGCAGCCGGGTGAGGAAGGGTGCCTCCGCGATGGCACCGCTCAGGCCCCCCAAGTGCCGCTCCAGGAGGTCGGAGACCAGCCGGAGGACGCTCCACTCAGCCTTCGCGAAGGAGATGGCGACGGTGGCCAGGGGGATCTGGCGCTGCACGGCCGTGATCGCCGACGCGTACTCGCACGGTTCGCGCAGGACAAGGTCCGGCGGCCGCCGGCCGACGACCTCGCGCAGGCTGGGGAGCATGGCCTCGGTGCAGCGGCGGGCGAACAGCTCGCGCTCCGCCAGCCGCCGCTGCTGGGCCCGACCGGAGCCGGCGAAGCGGGCGGAGAGGCGCCGCATCTCCTCCGCGTCCGGCGCCCCGCCCCTCGTGACCCGCAGGCCTCGACCCTCCACCGAGACGTCGGCGTCGCCGGGCACCACCAGCTCGACGTCGTGGCCGGCGCGCGCGAGAGCGTCCGCGAAGGGGAGCAGCGGTCCGAAGTGACCGGCGCCCGCCGTGGAGGCCAGGAGCACGCGCACTGGGACAGTCAAGCCGGACCCTCGCGGCAGGGTCAAGGGACGGCGGCAGCCTCCTTGCCCTCTCTCCCCTGGCAGAGATGTCCGCCCACGCCAGCGCGCCCGGTCTGGCACCATCGCGAGATGGCCGAGCAGACCGCGCCGCTGCGGCTCGAGGTGGCGGGCCGCGAAGTCGAGATCAGCCACCCGGACAAGGTCTTCTTCAGCGCCCGGGGGGAGACCAAGGCGGACCTGGTCCGCTACTACCTGGCGGTCGGGGAGGGCGCCCTGCGCGGGGTCCGCGAGCGGCCCACGGTGCTGAAGCGCTTCCCCGAGGGAGCTGGGGGCCCGTCGTTCTACCAGAAGCGGGTGCCGGATCGCCGCCCCAGCTGGCTGGAGACGGTCACTATCACCTTCCCCAGCGGCCGCAGCGCGCTCGAGCTCTGCCCCACGGACCTGGCCCACATCGTCTGGGCCGTCAACCTCGGCTGCCTCGAGCTCCACCCCTGGCCGGTGCGCCGGGAGGATGTCGACCACCCGGACGAGCTCCGCATCGACCTCGACCCCCAGCCCGGGGTCGGCTTCGGGGATGTCCGCCGGGTGGCGCTGGAGGCCCGCCTGCTGCTGGAGGAGCACGGGCTGCGAGGCGTGCCCAAGACCTCGGGCTCCCGGGGCATGCACGTCAACGTGCCCATCCAGCCGCGCTGGAGCTTCGGGGAGGTGCGCCGGGCCGCGCTGGCCCTGGCCCGAGAGCTGGAGCGGCGGCTGCCGGAGACGGCCACCTCGGCCTGGTGGAAGGAGCAGCGGGGCCAGCGCGTCCTGGTCGACTACAACCAGAACGCGCGCGATCGCACCATCGCCTCCGCCTACTCGGTGCGTCCCCG
Organism: Candidatus Dormiibacterota bacterium; assembly: GCA_030038765.1. Classification (GTDB taxonomy): domain Bacteria; phylum Chloroflexota; class Dormibacteria; order Aeolococcales; family Bog-877; genus Bog-877. The sequence continues at coordinate 7,044 of JASHRA010000014.1, forward strand.
GCCCGAGGCCACCGTCTCCTGTCCCCTCACCTGGGAGGAGGTCCCCGACGCGGAGCCCCAGGACTTCACCCTGGCCACCGTCCCGGAGCGCTTTCGCCGCATCGGTGACCCGGCTAGAGCTCTCGAGGGCGAGACGGGCGACCTGGGCTCGCTGCTGGAGCTGGTCGAGAGACACGCGGCCGCGGGGCTGGGCGATGCCCCCTGGCCGCCGCACTTCGCCAAGCAGGAGGGTGAGCCGAGCCGGGTGGCGCCGAGCCGGAGCCGAGGTCGCTCAAGGCCAGCCCCCCGCGACTAGGGCGACGGCGTGCCGGAGGGCCTACCGAGCGCTGCATCAGCGCAGTCGTGCAGGCGCCAGATGGCCTTCGCGCCAAGGCACTCGCCGCCCATCTCGGATGATCGTGATAGGCGTCGTCAGTCATGCGCCCAGAGGAAAGGCGGACTGTACGCTTACCGTGGAGTACGATGCGTGGCCAAGTCAAGTGTGACTAGCGGGTGGGCACGTTCCTGTTGCGGGAGCGTGTTTCGATGTTTGGGGGACGCTATCGATGCCGCCCTCTAGCAGGGGCTCATGCGTTCGTGGCGGACCGGGGGCCGCCTGAGATCCTGGGGGGGTGACGCTCACGCGCTCACCAGAGGCCTACGACCGCTTCAGCAAGGTGGTCGAC
>JASHRA010000137.1 GCA_030038765.1 Candidatus Dormiibacterota bacterium
GGGGACCCTCGAGGCCAGCCCCGGCCACGTCTGGACCGCGGAGCACGTGTACCCCCCGGCCGCCGAGGACTACCGCCAGCTGCGGCGGCGGCTGGGGCTGGAGGAGCGACCCCGCCTGGTCCTTGTCAGCGGCAGCGGCCGGCTCCCCCGGGACCATCCCGGCCTCCGCCAGGGTGCGCTGGTGCTCACCACCGAGCGGGGACGTGCGCGGCTGGGCGGGGCCCCGGGTCTGGAGCTGGAGCCGCTCGCGGAGGTCGGCGAGCTGGGCGCCGAGCTGATCGTCTCCCGGCTCCGCGCCCTTGGGCACGGGCGGATCCTCACCGAGGGCGGCCCCCACCTCATGGGCCAGCTGCTGGCCGCGGGCCTACTGGAGCAGCTCTTCCTCACCGTCTCGCCGGTGCTCGAGGGGAGCGGCCCGGAGGGCCCGAGAAGCGGGCTCGTCGCCGGGGTCGACCTGGCCCCGGCGGGAAGCTGGCTCGAGCTGCTGGCGGCGCGCCGGCACGGCTCCCACCTATTCCTCCACTACCGCCGGCGCGTCGGCGCGGCCGGGACCGATGGGGAGGCGGGACCGACCTCGGGCCCTGGGTATGATCGGAAGTTGTAGGCATCTCTGAGGAGACGAGGATGGCCGAGCCGGTCGAGGCGACGGAGACGAGGAGCGACGAGGAGTGGCGCCAAAGTCTCACCCCCAAGCAGTACCACGTCCTGCGCGAGAAGGGCACCGACCCCGCCTTCTCGGGCGAGTACACCCACCCGGGCCACCAGGGGATGTTCCGCTGCGCCGGCTGCGGCGCTGAGCTGTTCTCCTCCGAGACCCAGTTCGACTCGGGCTCCGGATGGCCGAGCTTCACCGCTCCGGTGGATCCGGCCAACGTCGAGTTGGACGAGGACCGCAGCCTCGGCACGCGCCGCACCGAGGTCCTCTGCAGCCGCTGCGGCGGGCACCTGGGGCATGTCTTCGAGGACGGCCCCAAGCCCACCGGTCAGCGCTGGTGCATCAACTCGACCAGCATCGATCTGGACCCTGGCTCCACGGCGAGGTAGCCGAGCACCGGGGGGAGGGACGGTGAGGCGGTCGGGACCGCAGTGAACGACGGCTTCGATGCCGTCGTGGTGGGGAGCGGCCCCAATGGCCTGGCGGCCGCGGTCACGCTCACCGCGGCCGGGCTCAGGGTCCTGGTCGCCGAGGGTGGCGAGACCCCCGGAGGGGGCTGCCGCACCAGCGAGCTGACGCTGCCCGGCTTCCACCACGATGTCTGCTCCGCGGCCCACCCCATGGCGGCCCTCTCCAGCTTCTTCCGCGACTTCGGCCTGGAGCCGAGGGGCGTTCGCCTCCTGCACCCCGAGGTCTTCCTCGCCCACCCCCTGGACGGGGGCCGGGCGGCGATCGCCACCCGGTCGGTGGCGGAGACGGCCGCTCGCCTCGGTGACGATGGCGACGCCTACCGGGGCCTGCTGGGACCGCTGGCGCGCCACGCGGCGGACATCTTCGGCTGGGTGATGTCCTCGGAGCGGCGCGTCCCCTCCCATCCCTTCTCGCTGATGGGTTTCGGGCTGAACGGACTGCGCTCGGCCCAAGCCCTGGTCGGCCGCTTCGGCTCTGAGGAGGCGCGCGCCATGCTGGGCGGCGTGGCCGCGCATGCCATGCGCCCCCTGGATCGCCTGCCCACCGGCGCCGTGGGGCTCATGCTGACCGCCATCGGCCACTCCCACGGCTGGCCCGTGGTGGAGGGCGGCAGCGGGCGCATCTCCGAGGCCATGGTGGCGGCCGTGCGCGCCGGCGGCGGCGAGGTGCGGACCGGCTTCTGGGTGCGCGACCTGGCCCAGCTGCCGCCAGCGCGCGCGGTGCTGCTCGACCTGACCCCCCGGCAGCTGCTCGCCCTGGCCGGGGCGCGGCTCCCGGTCCGGTACCGCTCGGCGTTGGAGCGCTACCGCTACGGTGCGGGAGTCTTCAAGGCCGACTTCGCCCTCTCCGGTCCGGTGCCCTGGAGCAATCCCCTCTGCCGCCGGGCCGGGACCCTCCACCTCGGGGGCACGTTCGAGGAGCTGGCCACCAGCGAGGCGGAGGTGGGGGCCGGCCGCCATCCCCAGTCGCCCTACGTCCTGGTCACCCAGCCCGGCGCCGCCGATCCCAGCCGCGCTCCCGAGGGGCAGCAGACCCTCTGGGCCTACTGCCACGTCCCGTCCCGGTCGGAGGTAGACATGGGGCCTCGGATCGAGGCCCAGATCGAGCGGTTCGCTCCCGGTTTTCGAGATCTGATACTGGCGCGGCACGTGAGGAACGCGGCGCAGCAGGAGGCCTACGACCCGAACTGCGTCGGGGGCGACATCGCGGCCGGGCTGCAGGACCTGCGCCAGACCTTCCTGCGGCCGGCGTTGCGGTGGGACCCCTACCGGGTCCCGCTGCCTGGCCTCTACCTCTGCTCCGCCGCGACCACGCCGGGCCCGGGCGTTCACGGCCTCTGCGGCGAGCTGGCCGCGCTCTCAGCCCTGCGCCACACGTTCGGCGTGCGCGAGCGGCCGGTGCTCTCGCCCAACTGAGGGCGAGGCGGCCGGGAGGAGCGGCCCTGTCCGTCGGCTCACCCGCCATCGGGACGGTCGGTGGAGGAGCCGCGGCGGGGCCCGGACCGAACCGGACCGGGGTGCCGACGGATCGGCGACCGGGACAGCCGGGCGGATCAGCTGCGCTCAGGCCTGGCCCGCACCGGTGGGGAGCGCCGGGCCGGGTGGCACCGAGGGAATGCCCTCGGCCCGCCCGCCCGCGCCACTGGGGTCGCGGTCCGCGTTGAGCAGCAGACCCACCAGTGCCGCCAGGGCCAGGAGCGGGATCTGCGCCATGTACTCGTCCAGACTGCGCCAGCTGAGCCAGAAGCCGCTCAGCATCAGCACCCCCGCCGCCACGCGCCAGGCCGGTCGCCGCCAGCCCCAGACCAGGATCAGGACCATGGCCAGCAGCGCCATGCCCTCCATGAGGGCGGCCGGAGGCGTGGGGACCACGTGGCCCAGGGCCAGCTCGATGGGCCCGTAGCCGAGGGGAAAGTCGGGCGCGGTGAGGTTGGCCAGGGCCTTGCCCAGGGCGTCCGGGTAGCGCACCAGCCAGGGCACGACGGCGACCAGGAGCGCCAGCAGAGCGCCGGCCACACGTGCCAGACGGCCTGGCAGGCGCAGGGCCATGAGGGCGTAGGCGGGCGCGAAGAAGGCGGCCAGCTCATTGGAGCCGAGGGCCAGCCCGAGCGCGATGCCGGAGAGCAGGGGCCGACGGATCCAGAGGACCGCGAGCGCCATCAGCACGTAGGCAAAGGACTCGGCGTTGCCGAAGCTGGCGAAGTTGAGAGCGGAGCCGGGGATGAAGTAGCTCAAGAGGAGGAGGCTGAGGGCCCCGGCCCAGAGCCGGCCGGCGGCCCAGGCGAGCAGCGCGGCCAGGACCACCAGGCCGAGCAGGGTCCAGAGCGCCCGCACGCTGGCCGGTGCTCGGGCGACCGGGATCATCGCGACCGGGTCCAGCGGCGGCTTGCCCAGCCCCGGGACCAGGCTTCCGGTGTCGCCCCGCGCCTCGGCCGCCCGGACCGCCGCCTCGATCTCGGCGGCCGTCGGGTAGCCCTGGACCCGGGCCAGCGTACCCACCCGGAGCGGCGTGGCCAGGGTGACGGGCAGGCCCAGGCGGCGCAGGCAGTCGATCTCGCTCACCTGGTAGGGGTCGTGGCCATTTGAGATCGCGCGGGCACCGCAGACGGCCATGGCGTTGGCGTCGTCGATGAGCAGCCGGCCCGAGCTCAGCGAGTTGGCGACCGACAGCGAGACGGCCAGGAGGAGGACCAGGAAGGCCACCGGTGCCAGGGCCAGCAGCCGCCCCGGGCGCAGGCGCACGACCCAGGCTGGGAGTGGAGAGCGGCACCCGACCGCCACCAGCAGGCAGAAGGCCAGGAAGGCGAGCACCTGGATGGCGAAGTTGGCGAGGAAGGCGGCTTCTCCGGGGATCCGGGCGCTGAGCCAGCTCCAGTTGGCGAAGCGGAGGGCCACCAGGGCCAGTCCCAGCAGGGCGAGGCGGTCCGCTCCCCGGGCTGGCTGTCCGAAGAGCGCCTGACTCCGGGCCCAGAGAGCCCGCCAAGCTCGCCCCAATGCTCTGCCTCCCCATGGTTACGATCGGCGCTCGCCAGAGGCGGTGGACCTGGGTCCCACCACCGCTCCCAGAGCCGTCCTCCGAGCGCGGCGATCCCGTACCGATCGAACCTGAAGTGCCGGTAGGCTGATCGGTCTGCCATTGTGCGGGGTCCACCTGAGAGCCGCCGGAGCCCGGGCCAGGGCTGAACCGGCGGTCGAGGCGCCCACAGGGGTGGCGTCCCCAGCGGGCTCGGTGTCAGTCCCGGGCCAGTCCCTCGCTGCCGCCTCGCAGCCCGCTCTGCCAGCGGTCCTCTATGTGGGCGAAGCGCCAGATGAGGAGCGCCGAGGCCCAGGTGACGATGAAGAGCCCGACGATGATGTAGCCAGCGAGGTTGATGTCGAAGCCGGCCATCAGCCTCCAGAACTCACCCTTGAGGTGAAGCTCCATGGGCAGCAGGCCGAGCACCTCGATGGTCCCGATGAGGAAGCAGATACTGACCGAGAGCCCGGTGATGGCGAGGTTGTAGTAGACCTTGCGCACCGGGTTGAAGAAGGCCCATCCGTAGGCGGCGTTCATGAAGCAACCGTCGAAGGTGTCCATCAGCGCCATGCCAGCGGTGAAGAGGATGGGCAGGCACATGATCGAGTACCAGGGCAGCGCCTCGGAGGCGAGGATCGCGGTGGTGGCGAGGAGCGCCACCTCGGTCGCGGTGTCGAAGCCCATGCCGAACACGACGCCGACCGGGTACATCTGCCACGACTTGGTGATGGAGCGCATCCAGCGACCGAAGAAGCGGTACATCAGCCCACGGTTGTTGAGCTGCTCCTCGAGCTCCGCCTCGTTGTACTGCCCCCTCCGCATGCGGCGGAAGACGCCGAGGATCCCGGCGAGGATGACGATGTTGAGGGCCGCGATCAGGTAGAGAAAGGCGGCCGAGACGACAGTGCCGAAGATGCCGCCGAACTGCTCCAACCCCGAGTTGTTGTGGGACACGGCCGTGTAGACGGTCTTCTCGGCGATCACGATCCCGGCCCCGATGGCGACCACGATGGTCGAGTGACCGAGCGAGAAGAAGTAGCCCACGGCCAGGGGTCGCTGCCCCTCGTTCATCAGCTTGCGCGTGGTGTTGTCGATCGCCGAGATGTGGTCCGCGTCGAAGGCGTGGCGCAGCCCCAGCGTGTAGGCGAGCACGCTCACACCGATGCCGAGTCCCTTGTAGTTGCCCGGCACCACGAAGGCGATGAAGACGCCGAACCCCATCACGTGGAGGGCGAGGATGGTGCCGAACATGAGGCGGGCGCGGCGCCACTCCGCCGGGGTCAGGGCGCGGCGGATCCGCTCCACCCGGCCCAGGGCGACGGTCGTCTCCAGCGTGGCCAAGTCCAACCTCCCTACGGCAAGCCGACCCCGAGCGCAACATAACACAGATGCGTCAGAGTCGCAAATGGACTCGGAGGGCATCTGAGCACGCGTGCGATCCCTCCCCAGGCGTCCGGGAGCGGCCCAAGCTAGCCCAGAGGCGCCCTCTCGAGAGCGCTCGGCGTGGCCGCGGCCAGGCCGCGCTGGGGAGCCAGGACCTCGTCGATGAGGCCGTACTCCAGGGCCTCCTCGGCACCGAGGTAGCGGTCCCGGTCGATGTCCCGGCGCACCTGCTCCAGCGGGCGTCCGGAGTGGTGGGCCAGGATCCGGGCCATCCGCTCCGTGGTGGAGAGGACCTCCTGGACCTGGATGGCCATGTCGCTGGGCGCGCCCCGGGCGCCGGCCGATCCCTGGTGGATCATCATCTTGGCGCTGGGCAGCGCCAGGCGCTTGCCCGGCGCACCGCCGCAGAGCACCATGGCCGCCGCCGACATGGCCATCCCGACGCAGAGCGTCGACACCTCGCACCGGACGTGCTGCATCACGTCGTAGATGGCGAAGCCGGCGTAGGCGACGCCTCCCGGAGAATTGATGTAGAGGTGGATGTCACGATCCGGATCCTGAGCCTCCAGATAGAGGATCTCGGCCACCAGCAGGTTGGCGACCTGGTCGTCGACCTCCTGGCCGAGGAAGACGATCCGCTCCCGGAGCAGCAGCGAGTAGATGTCGAAGGCACGCTCCCCGCGCATCGACTGGTCGAGAACGGTCGGGACCAGCGCCGACAGACGCCGCCCGCGGGCGCCCGCGTCGGTACCGCCCCGTGAGCTCAGCGCCCGGCCCCAGTCGGCTCCGTCCATCTCACAAGTAAGATATCAGATGTGATATGGACGGGCCCGCCCCTCTGGGCTGGGGAGGCGGCATGAGCGAGCGCTCCCACGAGCCCCTGCTTCCCGGTCTGGCCGCCGCCCGCGCCCGGAGGCGCCTGCTGCAGGAGCAGCTAACGGCCCGCCGCCTGGCCATCGGGCTCTCCCAGACCGAGGTGGCGGCTCGCATGCGCACATCCCAATCCGCCGTCGCTCGGCTGGAGTCCGGCCAGGGCGACCTCCGGCTCTCGACGCTCGAACGCTACGCCGAGGCTCTCCAGCAGGAGATAGTCTGGCGGCTGCAGGACCCGGCCACGCCGTCCGATGGCGGGTGAGGGGAGACCCGGACCTGGCTCCGCCGACCTCCCCGGCCGGGGCGTCGGCGGACTCCCCGGCTGGCTCCGCGAGCGGCTGCTGGAGCGACGGGAGATCGTGCTCCAGGGCGAGCTCGACGAGCTCTGTGCCACTCAGGTGAGCGCGGAGCTGGCCGCCCTCGAGGTCGAGGGCGACGAGCGGATCCGGCTCTGGATCAACAGCGCCGGCGGCTCCCTCGGGGCCGCCTCGACGCTGATGGAGACCTGCTTCGCCCTCGGGGTGCCGGTCGAGGCCGTCTGCACCGGCGTGGCCCAGGGTCCAGCCCTGGGCATCTTGGCGGCGGCCCGTTGGCGCTACGCCTCGGCCCACTCGCGGCTCAGGATGGAGGCACCGGAGGTCTCGTCGGCCGGCAGCGGCACCCAGATCGTGGCCGCCGCCGAGCAGCAGGCGCGCCAGGTCGACGCCTTCGTCACCCTCCTGGCACGGGCCACCGGGCAGCCCGCGGAGCGGGTCGAGGTCGATCTCCGCCAGCGCCGCTACTTCGAGATCGAGGAGGCGATCGCCTATCGCCTGATCGACGACGTCTGGCGGGGCCGCGCCTGAGCCGGGTCAGGCGCCCGCGATGAGCCGGCTCAGGGTGGTCTGGATCCCGAACTCCTCAAACCCCAGCCTGCGATAGAGCTGCTGGGGCCAGTCACCCCGGTCAGCGAGCAGGAAGACCAGATCGCAGCCGCTCTCGCGGGCCCGCGCCAGCGCCTCCAACACGACCGCGGTGGCATAGCCGCGGCCGCGGAACTCCGGCTCCGTCTCGACTGCGTCTATCTCGGCTTCGGTCTCAATCCGCCGCAGGTCGGCCCGCGACACGACCCTCCCCCCCAACCGGACCACCAGGTGGCTCAGGGAGCAGGCTGCGGCGGTCGCCTCCTCTCGGCCCACGAGCTGCGCGACGACGTCGTCCGAGGCACCTGGCAGCGAGCGCCGCCAACTCGCCGCCACCACTTCCAGCAGATCTGCGTATGACGCCTCCTCGACGGAGACGGTGGGGGCGCGCTCGCTGGAGCGCACCGGACGCATGAGAAGAGCCTGGCTGACGGCGTAGCCGGCACTCCGGAAGGGGTCCAGCCAGGCCGGGGAAGGAACGTCGCCCTCGACCTCGATGCAGCGGGAGTCCAGCCCCGCGCCTCCCAGGACCCGCTCCGCGTCGCCCAGCAGCTCCGCCGCATCCCGACGGTGCTCGACGATCAGGTGGTTGTGGGCCTGGGAGTAGGGGAAGCGGGAGTTCAGGACGGCAACCCCACCCCGGAGCGGGACCACCTCGGTGGCGGACCCGATGGCCACGCGGCGCAGGAATCGGAAGGCGCGGCGGCGATCGGTCCCGGGATCGGGAGCCGGCCCTGGCGCAGCCACCGCCTCATGATCCCAGTTGATCTCAGCCCGGCCCCGGCGGCCCGCGGTGCTAGCGTTGCCCTCGTGCTGAGGTGCCAGCAACCCATCCTCCGGCGAACTTGAGAGCGGCCCTGTACCGCCGGACCGGCGGCCCGGAGGTGATCGAGGTCGCGGAACGTCCCGAGCCCACCCCGGGACCGGGAGAGGTCGTGGTCAAGGTTGCCGTCTCGGGCGTCAACCCCACCGACTGGAAGACCCGGCGGGGGGCCGCCCCGGGCCAGCCACCGCCCTTCCCGGAGCAGGTCCCCAACCAGGACGGGGCGGGCACCGTGGTGGCGGTCGGCGAGGGCGTCGACCCGTCCCGCCGGGGCCAGCGGGTCTGGATCTGGGAGGCGGCCTGGCAGCGCGCCGGCGGCACCGCCCAGGAGCTGGTGGCGCTCCCCGGGGATCACGCTGTGCCACTTCCGGAGGGCGCGAGCTTCGATCTCGGCGCCAGCGTCGGCATCCCCGCCCTCACCGCCCACCGCTGCCTCACCGTGGCCGAGAGCGGCCCTGAGCTCCTCGCCCCAGGGGCGCTGGAGGGAAGGCTGGTGCTCGTCGCCGGCGGCGCGGGCGCGGTCGGTCACGCAGCCATCGAACTGGCGCGCTGGGCCGGCGCCACGGTGGTCACCACGGTCAGTTCGGAGCGGAAGGCAACCCTCGCCGCGGCGGCCGGCGCGCACCACGTCGTCAACTACCGTCAGGGCGACACCGCCGCCGCCATCCGTGCCCTGGCGCCGGATGGTGTCGACCTCATCGTGGAGGTGGCGCCGGCGGTGAACGCAGCCCTGGACCAGGCCGTGCTCCGTCAGGGAGGGAGCGTCGCCGCCTACGCCAACGACTCCGATGTCATGTCACTCCAGGTCAGGCCCGCCATGGTGATCAACGCTCGCTTCCAGTTCGTTCTCGTCTACACCGAGCCGCGTCAGGCCAAGGACCAGGCGCTCCGGTCCGTCCAGACGGCGCTGGCCGCTGGCGCCCTCAGGGTTGGCGAGACCGCTGGCCTGCCTCTGCTCCACTTCCCCCTGGACAACATAGGCAATGCCCACCGGGCAGTGGAGGAAGGCTCGGTCGGCAAGGTGCTGGTGGACGTGGCGAGGGCCTGAGGACAGCAGCCGCCGATGTCCAGGGAACAGCCAAGCGAGCGTCTCGCTGCCCTGGGCGCCCCCACCGATCAGCACGCCTCCCCGAGCACTGCCTACAGGGTGCACATCGGTCCGACGTGGCCCACCACCGCCAACCCCTGGGCGACAGAGTCCGTCGGTCTTGGCCCATCTGGATGCCGGTCGTGAAGCTCACTTGCCATCTATCGGACCATCGCCGCGCGCACGTCGGGCGGCGCCTACGCAGCAACCTGATGGCGTGGCCGACGACGGTGCGTCCCGAGGGACCGCCGGACGCCGTGCCAGTGTGGTTCCTCCTCCAAGACGACGAGACGATCCTGATCTACGGCCAGAGGTCGAGGACGAAACTGGGCAACATCGCTACCAGTCCCAGCGTTGCGCTGGGTCTGGATGTCAGCGATCTGGGCCGCGACATCATCCGCATCGCGGGGACCGCCCGGCACGATCCCACCTTCCCGCCGGCCGACCGGGTTCCGGCGTACGTGGCCAAGTACACAGAGCGCATCGGAGCGAAGTTCGGAACCGCCTCGCGGTTCGCCGAGGAATTCTCTGAGGCCGTGCTCGTCACGCCACTGCGACTGTACGCTTGACCAGTCCGCCTCGTGCTCGGGGACAGCGCACCGAGCGACCGGGGAAAGCGGAGCTTCGTCCGCTCGCCCCTGTTTCCTGACGGGCCACGCACCATCGGGCGGAGCGGCAACACCTGGCCGCTAGCCGTCCAGGCAACGTGTGATCCCGCGTGAGAAAGGCAGGGCGTCTGCTCGCGGACGGCAGACGCTCCGTGAGCTCCTGAGGGGAATGGCCGCGACGAAGTGTTCCGGCGAGGGTCGGAGGGGGCGCTCACCCGGGTGCTGCGCGCTTACCAATTGACCCGCCCTAAGCTCCGTCTCTCGGCTCTCAGCCACCGCGGCTTTCGACTCCTAGTGGCTGGCCAGATGGCCTCCAACGTGGGGGACATGGCCTACGCAGTGGCCCTGCCCTGGTATGTCCTGAGCAGTCACGGGGGAGTGCTGCTCCTGGGCACGGTGCTGGCCGCCTACGGGGTGCCGCGGACGGTACTGCTCCCACTGAGCGGCCATGCCAGCGACCGCTGGGGTCCGTGGACGCTGATGATGGCCGCTGACTCGGTCCGCGCTCTGGCGACACTGGCGCTGGTCATCTCGGCCGCGACCCAGCGGCCCAGCCCCGCCGTCCTGATCCCGATCGCGGTCGTTCTGGGCGCCGGCGAGGGGCTGTTCCTTCCCGGCTCCTTCTCCATAATCCCGGCCCTCCTGCCAGCGGGAGAGCTCCAGGCCGGCAACGCCATCTCCTCTTCCGGGACCCAGATCGCGAACCTCGTCGGGCCGGCTCTGGGCGGGGTGCTGGTGGCGGCCGCGGGCCCGGTCCTCGCCTTCGCCGTGGACACGGCCTCGTTCCTTCTGTCGGCCGCGAGCCTCGCCGGGATCCGCCACCAGCAGCAAGTCGAGGCATCGGCAGGGGCGGTCACCGGGCCGGCCCCCGCGGCCGATCGGCCCGGACCGAAACCTGCCTCGGTATGGACGGTGCTGCGCACCGAGCGAGTCCTACAGCTCATCATGCTCATCAACTGCGCCGCCAATCTGGCGCTGGGCGGCCTCGACGAGGTGGCCCTGCCGGACCTCGTGGACGGTCCCTTCCACTCGGGAGCCGCCGCCTACGGGGCCCTGCTGGCCGCGTTCGGCGCCGGCGCGCTGGTGGGTACGATCGCTGCGGGGCAGATGCGTCCCAGCCACAGACCGGCACTCGTGGGCTCTTTCGCATTCCTCGTCGAGAGCGTAGCCCTGGTTCTGGTTCCCGTCGTCATGGGGGTCGGCGGTGCAGCCGGCGCGATGGTCCTCGTCGGGGCGGGCAACGGCTTCGGCAACATCCTTACCATCACCGCGTTTCAGGTCTGGGCTCCCAAGGAGCTAATGGGCCGGCTCATGGGACTCCTGCTGGTCACCAGCTTCGGCGTCTTCCCCATCTCGGCGGCCGCAACCGCACTGTTCGTCCACCGCTTCGGCCCGGAGCTCTTCTTCCCCGTCGCGGCAGCCGTCCTCGCCGCGGCCCTGCTGATGGCCCTGAGCCAGCACTCTTGGCGCGACTTCCCCGGGGTTGGAGACGCCCCCTCAGAAGATGCTCCCGCCACCATGGCTGGCTAGGCGAAGAGCCATCCACACTCCGTCCGCCACTCGCGCCGGCCAAGCCGCCTCGGCAAGCAGCGAAACCGCCTCAGTATGTCCCTCGGCAGATGAAGGGCGGCGGAGACCCCCGGACGTCGACTCCGCGGTAGGGGCAAGAGCCCATAGGCAACTGGAGCCCAGAGCGCCGGCATCGGGCCGCGCGGTTGCCGGCCCCCGAGCCAGAGCTCTGGAGCACTGGTCGCCGAGGTGTGAGCAACGACGACGCGTGCTGGTCCTCACCTCCTGGAGGCAACTCGGCCAACGGCACAGCGCACAGCTCAGGCCATCGCGCGCGGAGCGGCAATCCCGGCCCTCTCGCGGGCCGCTCAACACCGTGAGCGTCTGGAGGCGGTTCGCCTCGCAGCTAGTGCCGAGCTCGCACCCGGAAGCAAGCTCCAACTCGGTTGCGGGTCCCTCACGCCCGACGAACCTGCTCCGACCTGAGCTATCCAGCAAGTGAAGCACCGGTGGGGCGAGAGAGGCGTGGACCGTCGCGCCCGCGCCCGCGGTGGCCTTGGCGCTGCCCGCGACTCAGCGTCGGCTACTGGGGCCGCTCCAGCCGCCGACGCGGTGGGCCCACGACGTCGGAGCTGGTTGGCCTGCGCGCCGGTTCAGGCCCTTCGTACGGCCAAGCGTCCGGATCGGTAGGGACGACCTCCCAACCGAACTCATCTCCGAAGTCTCCGAAGCACTCCTCACAGATCCAGTGGGCTCCCCGCTTCAGATCGCTCCCCATGAGATTGGTGTAACCCGCCGACCGCAGTGAGTCCCGGTCCCGCAGCAGCGCTTCGCGGCAGGCGGCCGAGTATCGGGGATCCAAGAACTTGACTAAGCAGAAGTCGCAGTGTTCATGCTCCCATTCGGCGGAGAGCACCTGATAGTTCTTCCACGTCAATCGCGCGCCTCTCAGGTACGCCTCTTGGCCTCTGCGTCGCCAGTCGTCCGCCAGTGCTCCCACGCTGGGAGCCTACGCCATCGCCCGGACTCGCCGATCCAGCCCATCGTCCGTTCCACGTCGTTCAGGCTCAACCCCGAGGCCGAGATGGATCGCTCCACCCGTCGCTCCCCGCTGACAGGAGAGCTGCATTTCCTTGGCGTCGCTGAGGGCGGCGGCGGCGGCGTGGCCTCTGGAGGAAGTGGCGGAGGAGCCCAAGCCCCCAGAGGGGCTAAAGAGTGTGCCGCTCCTTGTGCGGCACGCGCTAGACGGCCCACTGGACGCCGCCGACCGCGGGCTCCGACCACCGGTGAGGGCGAGACGTGCCTCGGCCTTGATCCGGTGCCTGGCGCTCGTAGCGGCTCACCGCGGTCGGCGAGGCGACCAGCCCCATCTCCTCCCTGCGGGCCCGAGGCATGCGCGTAGGTTTCCGGCGGGCGCAGCCGCTGCCTGGAGTGATCGGCGCTTGGCAGGGGACCCCACGTGCGCTCCGGACAGGGGGCACCATCCGGGTCGCCGTACCAGGGACCACGGTGCCATTTGTCGACTGCGTCTGATGTACAATCCCGCGATCACGAGCCGGGCTTCCGGCCACGCCTGGCGGGGTGGGCTGCGAGAGCCTTCGGGGAGGCCAGTTCCAGGTTGGTACTGGGCGTGGGCGTCATCGGGGTGGGACGGCTTCGTGGGTGACGCTCTTCGCGATGCGCTGGAGCTGAGGCGCTATCGCCGCTGAGCTGCGCTCCCGGGGTAGGTATGCTGGCGGAGGGAACTCGCGATGCGCCGCGTGACCTACTCCATGGGGGTCTCGCTCGACGGGTACATCGTCGGTCCTGACGGAGACTTCAGCTGGACAGAGCCCGACGAAGAGCTCTTTCGGTTCGTCACCGACGAGGTGCGCGGGGTCGGCACACACGTCTTAGGACGACGGCTGTACGAGACGATGTTGTACTGGGAGACGGCCGATCGGGACCAATCGCTCAGCGGCACCATGCTCGAGTGGGCGGCGATCTGGAAGCGCCTGCCCAAGGTGGTGTTCTCCACGTCGCTCTCGTCGGTCCAGGGAAACTCTCGCCTGGCCACGCGCAGCTTGGCTGATGAGCTGGCGTGGCTGAAGGCACAGCCCCGCGAGGGTGACATCGCGGTCGGCGGTGCGACGCTCGCGACAGCGGCAGCTGCGTTGGGTCTGATCGACGAGTACCGGCCCAGGCTCTACCCGGTGCTGGTCGGGGGTGGGACCCCATTCTTCCCCCGAGGTCAGCGGCAGGTGGATCTCGAACTCGTCGAAGCCCGGACCCTCAGCTCAAGGGTCGTCTGCCTCCGCTACCGCGTCAGGCGCTGAGCTCGCCGTGAAGCCGGGTCCCTCTCCCTAGGGTGTGAACAGCCTCCAGCGACCCTCGGACACCACCTCGACTGAGTCGCCAGTGACCTTGATGGCAGTCTCGTCGTCGATCGCGTACGTCGGAAGCGGGATCGTGGCGGCCACGCTTTCCAGGTTGGCCAGGGAGTTCTCCGGGTTGGCTCCGTCCATGTGCACCAGCAAGGAGAAGTCGACCAGCCCCAGCACCCTGCTGTCATCAGCGTGCGGGTGCAGTCCGCCATAGGTGAGGAAGTAGGTCGTAAACACCTTCCGAGGCGTGGGCGTCAAGACCATGCTCCCGGAGCTAACTCCCACATAGACCGTCCTTTCCAGCAACGAGGGCAACCGGTCTGCCAGCCCTGACCGTCGCATCCAGTCGCACAGATAGAGCACATCGCCGCCTCCGACCAGCAGAGCGTCAGCGCTCTCGACTGCGGGAAGCCAGTTCTGCTCGT
>JASHRA010000138.1 GCA_030038765.1 Candidatus Dormiibacterota bacterium
TATTGAATTAAATTCATCCTGTATGCAGGCGACTGGTCGCGATCTGACGACAATCCGACTTGTCTCCTTCGAGCGCGGCAAAGAGGGTGACGGGCATGATCCGGCGACACAGATTCCCCCGGTATGTGCTGACATAGTCGGCGGCTGCCATCCCCCGGCAGCCGAGCAGATCGGCGGTTCCCGCGTCACACTGACGGTCACCGTGGGTCACGCCCGGCCGGGTATCTAGCCCGTGCTTCGGCTCATCGACGTCGTCGCGCGCGAGTCCATTGCTGACCCGGCGGCCACTGGCCGGGGCCAGCAGGCCTCCGTAATAATCTCGGCACAACATCGGAGGAAGGGTTGCGATGAGCAAGGACACCGAGACCGAGATCCTCGCCGGGGGCTGTTCCTGGCCTGCGCAGGGCCCGGGTCGGACCGTCACCGTGCCTGTGGCCCTTTATTTCCCACCTGTGGCTTGCTGTGATGTGGGAGTGTTGGCTGGCCTTTAGGAGGGGGTGGCGGGGTGCCGGGTGATGTGCTGATGGCGCTAGCGCAGTTTGCCGGTCAGACGGTGGCGAGTGCGGCGGTCACTGATGTGTGGGAGGCGTTCAGGGGCCAGTTCGCTCGGCTTCTGGGCCGTGGTGATGCCCGCAGGACGCAGGTCGCAGAGCAGTGGCTGGCGCAGACCCGCCAGCAGCTCACCGCGGCGCCGAGTTCTGAGATGGAGCGGGCCAGGGAGGCTGCGGCCGAGCGGTGGGCGGGCCGGTTCGGGGATCTGCTGGACGAGGACCCCGAGATCGAGGCTGAGCTTCGCGCGCTGGTGGAGGAGGTCGCGGCGCGGCTACCTGCCGGGGCGGTGTCCGCGGCTCGGCATTCGGTGGCGGCCGGGCGGGATGTGAACATCACCGCATCGGGTGGGGGGACGGCTGCCGGGGTGATCCACGGGAATGTGGCGCCGCCGGACCCTACGGTGCCGGGTCCGGCGCGACAGTAGCCGGACCCGGCATCTGGGATCTCGGTCCTGGGTCGGTGGCTGCCGACCGGGGCGGTACCGCTATCGGCACGCTGGAGTATCAGCGACCGCCGGCGGCGGCCAGCCTGCCAGTGCGGCTGGCGCCGCGGCCAGTGTTCCTCGCGGGCCGTGAAGGGCTGCTGGCAGAGCTGGATTCGCGGCTTGCGGGCAGGCCGGGGCAATCGGGGCCGCAGGTGGTGGCCTTGTGCGGGCTCGGCGGTGCGGGCAAGACGAGCGTGGCGGTGGAGTATGCGCACCGGCATCTGGCTGAGGTAGGGGTGTGCTGGCAGTTCGCGGCGGAGGACCCAGCGGTGCTGGCGGCCGAGTTCGCCGTGCTGGCGGCCCAGTTGGGGGCGCGGGAACTGGTTGATGCGCGGGATCCAGTGGCGTCCGTACATGGAGTGCTGGCCCGGGCCGGGTCCGGGTGGCTGGTGGTGTTCGATAACGTTCTTGACCGGGCATCGGTGGCGCAGTTCGTGCCGCCCGCCGGGCCTGGGCGGGTGGTGATCACCACACAGAATCAGCACTGGCCGCCCGGCCAGGCGCTGGATGTCCCGATTCTAGAGCGTGAGGTGGCGGCGGATTTCTTGGTGAACCGGACCGGCGACCCGGACCGGGCGGCTGCCCGGGAGCTTGCCGCCCAGCTGGGCGGGCTACCGCTAGCGCTGGAGCAGGCTGCCGCCTACATGCAGGCCACCGCGACCACCCTGGACCGGTACCTTCCGCTGTTCCGGGCCCGGCAGGCTGACCTGCTCGCCCGCGGTGAGGCCTCGGGGCATCCGATGGACGTGGCCGCGACGTTGGGGCTGGCGTTGTCCCGGCTGGCGAGCGAGACTCCGGCTGCGGCCGGGCTGGTGCGGGTGCTGGCGTTCCTGGCACCTGAGCCGGTGCCTCTGGGCCTGTTGCTGGCCGCGGAGCAGGCCGCTGACCTGCTGGGCCCGCAGGTGGCGGCTGTGGTGGGGCCGTTGCTGGGCGACCCGGTCGCGGCGGGGGACGCGATTACTGCGTTGCGCCGTTATTCGCTGGTCAGTCCGGCGGGGAACGGCCTGGTGGTGGTCCACCGCTTGGTGCAGGCCATCACCCGCGCTCAGCTATCGGCGGAGGCGGCGAGCCAGTGGGAACAGGCCGCAGCAGCCCTGATCGATGCGGCCGTCCCTGCCGACGTGCAACTGCCCGCGGCGTGGTCGGTGTGCGCGATGCTGCTGCCGCACGCTCGGGCTGTCCTAGACCTGACCAGCGGCGGCATGTGGCAGATCGCGCTGTATCTCGGATGTAGCGGCAGCTACCCGGCGGCCCGGGACTTGTTCCGGCAGATCGCCGATGCCCACAAGCAAAGTGATGCCTACGGGCCCGAGCACCCGGACACCCTGGGTACCTGTTACGACCTCGCCCGCTTGACCGGGTGGGCAGGGGATGCGGCTGGGGCCCGCGACCAGTTCGCCGCACTGCTGCCCATCAGTGAGCAGGTCCAGGGCCCCGAGCACCCGGACACCTTGGCCACCCGGCACAGCCTCGCCCGCTGGACTGGGCGAGCAGGGGATGCGAGCGCGGCCCGCGACCAGCTCGCCGCACTGCTGCCCATCCGCCAGCAGGTCCAAGGCCGCGAGCACCCCGGCGCCCTGGCCTCCCGCCACGAACTTGCCTACTGGACTGGGGAGGCGGGTGATGCGGCCGGGGCCCGCGACCAGCTCGCCGCACTGCTGCCCATCCGCGAGCAGGTCCTGGGCCCCGAGCACCCGGACACCCTGACCAGCCGCCACGATCTTGCCGCATGGACTGGGGCGTCGGGGGATGCGGCCGGGGCCCGCGACCAGTTCGCCGCACTGCTGCCCATCCGCGAGCGCGTCCAAGGACCCAACCACCCCGACACCCTGACCGACCGCGCCAGCCTTGCACGCTGGACTGGGGAGGCGGGGGATGGGGCCGGGGCCCGCGACCAGTTCGCCACCCTGCTGCCAGTCATGGAGCGTGTCCTGGGCACCGAACATCCCGACACCCTCACTGCCTGGAACAACCTCGCGTTCTGGGCGGGGGAGACGGGGGATGCGGCCGGGGCCCGCGACCGGTTGGCAGCCCTGCTGCCTGTCCGCGAGCGCGTCCAAGGACCCGACCATCCCGACACCCTGGCCACCCGCCACGCCCTGGCCTTCTGGACCGGACAGGCGGGGGATGCGGCCGGGGCCCGCGACCAGTTCGCAGTCCTGCTCCCTAGTCGCGAGAGGGTCCTGGGCTGTGAGCATCCCGCCACCCTGGCCGTCCGCCACAGCCTCGCCCGGTGGTCGGGGGAGGCGGGAGATGCGGCCGGGGCCCGCGACCAGTTCGCAGTCCTGCTCCCCATCGTGGAGCGAGTCCTGGGCCCCGAGCACCCCGTTACCCTGTCCGCTCGACACAGCCTCACATTCTGGGCCGGGGAGGCGGGATGCGGCTCTTTATGCGAACTGATCCGTCAGTTTTCACGCACATGAGGCGATGAGTTCGCGAGCAGGCAACTGTGTAACCCGAGCAGGTCCAACGCCGAAAGGTTGTACGGCGACTTTCTTTCTGAGCGTGTAGGAGCGGATTGCGTCGTTCAGGGTGAGCGTTCCGGTCCCGGGCGGGCGGCTGAGACCTGGTTCCGTGCGCGACGACACCTGATCAGTTCTTGGTCGCTCTCATGGTCGCCTGCCGAGAAGTGGTGGTGGTCGAGAAGTTGCAGAACGACCAGATCTGCGCGGATGTCGGCGCGAGTCTGCAGACACCGAATGCAGCGCCGAACGGCGGGACTGTGCTCGTCTCTCGAGCACCGCTGATCAAGTACCGATCGAGCGCCCCGAGCGTCCGTAACGTGCCTGCTTACACGTGATGCCCATAGAGCTTGCCGGCGTGAAGAACGTCCCGCAACGGACTTGGTGCTGTCACTGATGGCGGTACCGTGTACGTGTACTCGGTGGCGATCAAGTCGCTGTCGTTGATTGTCCACGGCCACAGGCGCGTAGCC
>JASHRA010000139.1 GCA_030038765.1 Candidatus Dormiibacterota bacterium
CGCCGGCCGCGGCCGCCGGTGGTCAGCGTCCTGGGCCACGTCGACCACGGCAAGACCAGCCTGCTCGACGCCATCAGGCAGACCTCGGTGGCGGCCGGCGAGGCGGGAGGGATCACCCAGCGGATCGGCGCCTCGGTGGTGGAGCACCAGGGGCGGCGCATCACCTTCATCGACACCCCCGGCCACGAGGCCTTCACCGCGATGCGGGCGCGGGGGGCCAACATCACCGACCTCGCGGTCCTGGTGGTGGCCGCCGACGACGGGGTCATGCCCCAGACCGAGGAGGCGATCAAGCACGCCCGCAACGCCGGGGTGCCCATCCTCGTGGCGCTCAACAAGATGGACCGGGAGGATGCCAACCCGGACCGGGTCAAGCAGCAGCTGGCGGAGCACCAGGTGGTGGTCGAGGACTTCGGCGGCGACGTCGTCTGCGTGCCCGTCTCGGCCCGCACCGGCGAGGGCCTGGACCAACTCCTGGAGATGATCCTCCTCGTCACCGACCTGAACCAGCCCCAGGCCGACCCCGGGGCCCCGGCCCAGGCGGCGGTCATCGACTCCCACCTGGAGCGGGGGCAGGGCCCGGTCGCCAGCGTGCTGGTCCAGGAGGGCACGCTGCGCACCCAGGACGAGTTCGTCGTCGGCGCCGTGGCGGGGCGGGTCAGGGCCCTCTTCGACGACCGCGGG
Organism: Candidatus Dormiibacterota bacterium; assembly: GCA_030038765.1. Taxonomy (GTDB): domain Bacteria; phylum Chloroflexota; class Dormibacteria; order Aeolococcales; family Bog-877; genus Bog-877. Next base: position 685 of record JASHRA010000139.1, read on the forward strand.
GTGCGGACCAAGGAGGTGGGCCCGGGGCTGCCCGGGCTGGTGGTGGGCCTGCCCGAGGTGGCGGTGGCCGGGGACCGCTTCGCCGTGGTGGCCTCGGAGCGCGAGGCCCGCAACCTGGCCGAGGAGCGACGCCTGGCGGCCAAGGCGGGCCGGACCGAGGTCAACCGGGTCAGCCTGGCCGAGCTGAGCCGCCAGTCCGGGGAGGGGCTGCGCGACCTCGACCTGCTGATCAAGGCGGACAGCCAGGGGGCGCTGGAGGCGCTCCGGGCCGCGCTGCTGCGCTTCTCCGATCCCCTGGTCCGGCTGCGGCTGGTCTCGGACGGCGTGGGTCCGATCACCGAGGCCGACGTCGACCTGGCCACGGCCGCCAACGCCATCGTGGTCGGCTTCAACGTCCGCCCCGACGCCGGGGCCAAGGCGCTGGCCGAGAGCCACGGCGTGGACGTGCGCACCTACGACGTCGTCTACCAGATCACCGAGGACATCGAGAAGGCGGTCCGGGGCCTGCACGAGCCCACCTACGAGGAGGTCTTCGAGGGCCGGGCCGAGATCAAGCTGAGGATCAAGGTCCCGCGGGTGGGCTTCATCGCCGGCTCCCAGATCCTGGAGGGCAAGGTGACCCGCGGCGACGTGGCCCGCGTCATCCGGGACGGGGAGGAGGTGCAGAAGACCCAGGTCGTGTCGCTGCGCCGCTTCAAGGACGACGTCCGCGAGGTGGCCCAGGGCTACGAGTGCGGCATCGAACTGGGGGACTACCAGGACTTCCAGGAGGGGGACACCATCGACTGCTATGTGGTGCAGCAGCGCAACCGCTGATCTGAGCGCCGCCGAGGTCCCGGCGTGAGGCCGGCCCGCGACGGCGGCCACCGGGTCGAGCGCATCAACGTGCAGCTCCAGCAGGAGCTGGCCCTGGCGCTCTCGAGCGAGGTCAAGGACCCGCGCCTGGAGCTGGTGACGGTGGTGGCGGTGGAGTGCGCTCCCGACCTCTCCTACGCCCGGGTCAAGATCAGCGCCCTCGGCGAGCAGGCGGACCGGGAGCGCGCGCTCAAGGTGGTGCGGGGCATGAGCGGCTACCTGCGCTACGTGCTGGGCGAGCGGTTGCCCCACCTGCGCCGCGTGCCCCGGCTCGACGTGCGCCTCGACGAGTCGATCCCCTACGGGGTCAGGGTGAGCACCCTGCTGCACCAGCTGGAGGGGGAGCCGAGGGCGGCCTCGGGAGGCGACCATGAGCGATGAGCTGGAGCGGATCCGCTCCCTGGTCGACGCCCACCAGGACTTCCTCCTCGTGGCCCACAAGGACGCGGACGCGGACTCCCTGGGCTCGGTGCTGGCCTTCGCCGACTGCCTGCGGCGCCAGGGCAAGGCCCCCTATCCCTGGGTCCCGGAGCCGCTGCCGCGGGGCCTCTCCTACCTGCCCGGGTACGGGGAGGTGAACCGCCGTCAGGCGCCCCCCGGGGCGGTGGCGGTGGCCTTCGACGCCGGCAGCCCGGACCGCTTCGGCAACCTGCGCGAGCGCATCGAGAGGGCTCCCCTCACCCTCGTCTTCGACCACCACACCAGCAATCGGGGCTTCGGCGACGTCTGCCTCGTGGACCGCGAGGCGGCGGCCACCGGCGTCATCCTCTTCCGGGCCCTCAGGGCCTGGGGCGTGGAGATCACCCCGGAGGCCGCGACCAACCTCTACGCCGCCATCTTCACCGACACCGGCGGCTTCCGCCACGAGAACACCAGCGCCGAGGTGCTGCAGCTGGGCGCCGACCTGGCCGAGCTGGGCGCCGACCCGGCCTGGATCGCGCTGAAGAGCTACAAGTCGCGCCCCCGGAGCACGCTCCAGCTCCAGGGCCTGGCCACCGCGGCCGCCCGCTACGAGCTCGGTGACCGGCTGGTCTGGAGCGAGGTCACGCTGGAGATGCTGAGCTCCTGCGGCGCCACCATGGAGGAGAGCGAGGGCATCATCGACGTCCTCCAGAGCCTGGACACGATGCTCTGCGCCATCCTCTTCAAGCAGCTGGACCAGGACCTGACCCAGGTGAGCGTGCGCACCCGCGGACCCATCGAGGCCCACCGGCTGGTGGCCCCGCTGGGCGGGGGCGGCCACCGCCGCGCCGCCGGGGCCGAGGTCCGGGCGTCCCTCGCCGAGGTGGAGGGGAGGCTGCTGGAGGCGACGCGCCAGAGCCTGGCGGCCGCCTCCTGATGCGGGTCTCGCCAGAGCTGGGCCAGGCGCGGAGCCAAGAGCGCCGCGAGGGGCCCGCCGTGACCGGCGTGCTCAACCTCGCCAAGCCCGAGGGGATGACGTCCTTCTCCGCCATCCGCGTCGCCCGGCGCGCCCTGGACGAGCGCCACGTGGGGCACGCTGGCACCCTGGACCCGCTGGCCTCGGGCGTGCTGCCCCTCTGTGTCGGGCGCGCCACCCGCCTCGTCGAGTACATCCTGCGCCAGCCCAAGACCTACCACGCCCGAATCCGCCTGGGGGAGACCAGCGACACCGGCGACCTGGACGGCCAGGTGGAGCGGGTGGCCTCGGCCGCGGGGCTGACCGAGGCCCAGGTGGCGGCGGCCCTCCAGGGCTTCGTCGGCGTGGTGCAGCAGGTGCCCCCCATGCACTCGGCGGTGCGCCACCAGGGGCGCCACCTCTACGAGCTTGCCCGCCAGGGCGTGACCGTGGAGCGCCAGGCGCGCAGCGCCGAGATCCGCTCCATCCGGCTGCGTAACTTCACCGCCGGCGATCCCGCCGAGGTCGAGGTGGAGGTCGTCTGCGGGCGCGGCACCTACCTCCGGGTGCTGGCCCTGGACCTCGGCCAAGCACTCGGCTGCGGAGGCGTCCTGGCCTGGCTGGAGCGGACCGAGTACGGGCCCTTCCGCCTCTCCGAGGCGGTCACCCTGGAGCAGCTGACCACGGCCGCCGAGCCTCGCTCGCTGCTTCTCCCCCCCGAGGCGGCACTGCCCGACCTGCCCCGCGTCGATCTCCTGCCGGCGGCCAGCCTGGCCGTGCAGCGGGGCCAGGCGGTCTGGCTCCAGCGCGGACCCGCCGGGGGCGGGACGGCCCAGCCCACGGAGGTCCGGGCCCATTCCGCGGACGGGCGCATGGTGGCCGTGGGGGAGGTGACCGGGCTCCGCTTCCGGCCGTCCAAGGTGCTGCTCCCCGTCAGTGGCTGAGTCCCCGCCCCGCTCCTCCCCGGGCGCTGGGGCGGACTTCGGCCTGGGCTCGGCGGGCGCGGCGCCGAGCGCTCCCAGCTGCCTCGTCCTGGGCAACTTCGACGGTGTCCACATCGGCCACCAGGCGATCCTGACGCGGGCCCGCCAGCGGGCCCGGCAGCGTGGCCTGCAGCTGGTGGCGATCACCTTCGAGCCCCATCCCAAGGCCTTCCTCCATCCCGGCCAGGGGCCGGCCCTGCTGACCCCGCTGGAGCTGCGCCGCCGCCTCCTCCTGGAGGCGGGGGTGGAGCGGCTCTGGGTGATCCCCTTCGACCTCCACCTGGCCCGGCTGAGCCCGGAGGAGTTCATGGACCGGGTGCGCCGCCGCCTCCAGCTCCGGGCCATGGTGGTCGGGCCCCTCTTCTCCGTCGGGCCTCCCGGCCAGGGCGAGCTGGGCTTCATCACCGAGTACGGCCAGCGCACCGGGCTGGAGGTGGTCGAGGTCGGGTCCAGGCTCTGGCAGGGAGAGGCGGTCAGCAGCTCGCGGATCCGGGCCCGCCTGCTGGAGGGAGACCTGGAGGCCAGCGCGGCCATGCTGGGGCGCCCCTTCCAGGTCCTGGGCCCGGTGGTGCGGGGGAGGGGAGTGGGCCGGGAGCTCGGCTTCCCCACCGCCAACCTGCGCCTGGGTCCGGGCCAGGCCCTGCCCCCGGACGGGGTCTACGTCATGGAGGCGCTCCTGCCGGAGGGGCGCGCGGTCGGGGCCGTGGGCAGCATCGGCGTCCGCCCCCACTTCGGCGGCGGCGAGCGCGTCTTCGAGGTCCACTGCCTGGAGCCGGTCGGGGAGCTCTACGGTCGGCAGCTCACGGTCAGCGTGCTGAGCCGGCTGCGGGGCCAGGAACGCTTCACCACCGACGCCGCGCTGGTGGAGCGCATGACGCGCGACGCCGAGGCGGCCGCCGCCTACCTCGCCAGCCGGCCCGGCCTCAGTCGCGTCCCCCCAGGTCCACCATCCGGGTGAGCAGGGCGGCGATGGCCGCGACCAGGATCGAGACCACGATGGCCACCACCAGGGAGCCGTACTTGCCGCCGTCGGTCTTGCTGCCCAGCGCGTCGAGGGAGAGGAAGCCGCCGCCGAGGGAACCCACCAGTCCGCCGACGACGCGCACCACGGCCGTGAGGCCACGGGTCTTGCGCACCATGACGGCGCCGATGACGAGGCCGATGACGAGGAATGCGATCAGGTGGAGCACCTTTCCTACCCTCCGTTGCTTGGTTCAGATGTCTCGGTCCCGCCGGCGCTGAGCCTGGCCCCAGCCCCGGAATCGGCCGTCAGTTCACGCCGCAGGCGCCGGAGCTCTGAGTCGACGGCGGGCTCGCCCGGCCCGCCCGTCGGTGGCCGCGCCAGGTCCGCCTCGCCCATGTTCCCAGGTCCGGCCAGGGTGCCCCGTCGCACCAGCTCCTCGATGGCGGCCGCCCGGGCCTCCATCTGGGCCGCCTCCTCTCGGGCCCGCTCCAGCAGGAGCCGCACCCGGCCAAGGTCCCCGGAGATGCCGGTCACCGCCTCGCCGATCGCGGCCGAGGCCTGGGCGGCGCTGAGCTGGGCGCGGACCGTGTCCCGCTGGCTGCGGAAGGACTCGACCCTGGCCTCCAGCCGGCGCGAGGTGACCTCCAGGTCCTGCTCCTGCTGCTTCAGCCGCTCCACCTGACGCTCCAGCGAGGCGAGCTCCGAGCGGGCCTCCTGGGAGCGGGTCAGGACCAGCCGGGCGAGGTCCTCCCGACCCTCCCGGAGAGCCAGGCGGGCCTCGTCCCGGAGCCGCTCCTGGCTCTGCTCCAGCTCGCTGGCATGGAGCTCGAGTCGGCGCCCGGCGACCACCACCTGGGCCACCCCGCGCCGGACCTGCTGGAGCGACTGGAGCTGGCGCAGGTAGGCCTGGTCGAGGGCCTGGACCGGGTCCTCGGGGCCTGCCAGCAGGTGCCGCAGCCACTGGCGCAGGACTTCCAGCGCGCGTCCTCCGGGGATCCGGAGGAGGGCCGACGCCATCCCCAGGGCCACGACTGGGAACAGGGTCAGCATGGCTGGTGGGCTCCTTGGCGGACGGCGGGGGTCATGTTAGCGCCGCCGCCGGAGGCGTCGGCTGGGGCCTCGCCGCCTGTGAGCTTGCTTAGAATCTCCCTCCCGGCCCGGGGGTCTTGAGTTCGGTGCCAGCGGCCGGCGGGGAGATGCCACTGCGGTTCAGATCGGGAAACGGGTATATAGGGGGCGTGAACACGCGACGCCCCGGCGCCGACATCGGGCTCACGGCCCGGATGTTCCTGGCCCTGTTCCTGCTGGCGGTCGTCTACCTCGCCTTCATCGGCGTGCTGCTGCTCATCCACGTCCAGATCGAGCTCATCGTCCTGGTGGTGCTGGTCCTGCTCGTGGTCCAGTACTTCTACTCTGACAAGCTGGTCCTCAGCAGCCTCCACGCCCACCTGGTCCAGCCCCAGGACCAGCCCCAGCTCTTCGACATCGTGGGCCGGCTCTGCCAGATCACCGGCATGCCCATGCCGGCCATCGCGGTCATTCCCTCCCCGGTGCCCAACGCGCTCGCCACCGGCCGCAACCCCAAGCACGCGGTGGTCGCGGTCACCACCGGCATCCTCAACCAGCTCGACGCCAAGGAGATGGAGGCGGTGCTGGCCCACGAGCTCAGCCACGTCATCCACAAGGACGTCAAGGTGATGGCCATGGCCAGCTTCTTCGCCACCGTGGCCGCCCTCATCGTCCAGCAGGGGATGTGGTTCGGGATGTTCGGCGGCTTCGGCGGCATGGGCTACGGGGGCCGGGGCCGGGGCCGCGACGAGGGCGAGGGGATGATCCTCATCATCCTGGTCGCGGCCGTGGTCTGGGCCATCAGCTTCGTGCTCATCCGCGCCCTCTCCCGCTACCGCGAGTACGCGGCCGACCGCGGCTCCGCGGTGATCACCCACGAGCCGGCCCAGCTGGCCTCGGCGCTGCAGAAGATCAGCGGCTCCATGACCCGCATCCCCAGCCGGGACCTGCGCCAGGTCCAGAGCGCCAACGCGCTGATGATCTTCCCCGCCATCCGCGCCGGTGGCGGCAGCCTGGCCGAGCTCTTCTCGACGCATCCCTCCCTGGAGCACCGCCTGGCCCGGCTGCGCGACCTCGAGTCCCAGCTCTCCGCCTAGGGGCCGGCCTTGGGCTTCCTCGACTCCCTGATCGGTCGGACCCGCATGCCCAAGCCCAACGAGGACCACGTCTTCGCCATGAGCACGGCCGTCCTCACCCTGGAGGCTGCGGGCGGCCTCAAGGCCGCGGGACGGGTGGGGATCGTCTTCAAGGCGCTGCCCTCGGGCCGCTTCCTCCAGCTGGTCCAGGACACCAGCGCCATGCTCCAGGTCCCGGACCAGGCGGTGCCCGGCGACACCCTCAAGGTGACCCAGGACCGGGACGAGCTGGGCTTCGAGTGGATGGTGGTGCAGGGTCCGGACTTCCAGGCCCTGGTGGCGGCGCTCCACGGCGTGGCCGAGAACCTGCTCGAGGACGGGCTCGGAGACTGCCTCCTGGCCGCCGTCTTCCCCTTCCACGCCGAGGGGCGGACCGTGTACTGGATCTACGGCTACAAGCAGGGCACCTTCTACCCCTTCGTGCCCAGCGGCGACCACCGCCGGGACAACGCCGAGGAGCTCCGCCTGGCGGCCGTGGCCAAGGGGGAACTGCCGGTGGAGGCGGACCTCGGCTCCTGGTTCGCGCTCTGGGGGGTGCCGGTCTGAGCTGAGGGCGCGGGCCTCTAGCGGGCCTCGCTCCCGGCGGCATCCCCGGCCTCGACCACGGTGCCGTCGTCGGAGAGCAGCTTGGTCGCCTCCTCGAGGGTCATGTCCTCCGAGGGCAGGACCACGTCGGAGCTGACCAGGGAGTCCGGGGGCAGCTTGGCGCCGTGCGCCCTCACGAAGTCCAGCAGGTTGCCGAGGGCGGTGGCGTAGGCGGCCTGGTCCTGGTGGTCTATGGCCTCGCCCAGGACCTTGTCGAGCGGCTCCAGCTGGGGCCGCTCGGTGATGCTGAGCCGGTACTGGTCCTCGCCCGAGATGCGCACCACCACGCTCTGGTCGGGGTCCGGCTCGACCGCAGGGCCGTTGGCTCCCGCCGCCGCCGGTGGGACCGGGGCGGGGCCCTCGGCCCCACTCCCCAGCCGCGCCGCCGGGGCGGCGCCGGCCAGCATCTCCTGCTTCATGGCCGCCAGCTGGGTGTCCACCTCCGAGGCCGTGAGCTGTCCCTGGAGCTGGCGGTCGATGTCGTCGCCGGTGGGGCTGCCGATGGCGTCCAGGGTGCCGCTCTCGACCAGGCTGTCGATGGCGGAGGAGCGGGCCTGCATCTGCTGCGTCTTGTCCTGGGCGCGCTCCAGCATGAGGTTGACGTCGGTCATCTGCTCGGAGATGCCGGTCACGGCCTCGCCGATCTGGGTCGAGGCCTTGGCCGCCGAGTACTGGGCCTTCATGGTCTCGCGCTGGGTCTTGAAGGACTCCACCTTGGCCTGGAGCCGCTGCGCGGTGAGCTCCAGCTTCTGCTCCTGGTCCTTCAGCTGCTGGATCTGCTGCACCAGCGCCTGGGACTGGGTCTGGGCGTCCTGGGCCCGGGTCAGGGCCAGACGGGCCAGGTCCTCGCGGCCCTGCTGCAGCGCCTGGCGCGCCTGCGCCTGGCACTTGTCCTGGGTCTGCTGCAGCTGGGCCTGCTGCATCTCCAGGCGGCGCTCGGAGGTGAGCACGTCGGCCACCCCCTTCTTGACCTTCTGCAGCGCCTCGAGCTGCTTCTGGTAGGAGAGGTCGAGGGCGTCCATCGGGTCCTCGGCCCGGTCCAGGACCTTGTTGGCCTTCTGCTGGAAGAGGTCCGACATGCGCCGCATGATGCTCATCGACGTCTCCTCACCGGCGCCTGGGGAATGGGCGCGGTTCGCCCCAGGTGATGTTACTTCCTGCGGCGGGGGCGGTCCCCCTCAGCCCAGCGGCCAGCCCCGGGTCCCGGGCTGGTCGGGTCGGATGAGGACCACGTCGCCGGGGTCGTCGGGGGAGATCACCCCCAGCACCAGCACCTCGCTGTTGAAGCCGGCCACCCGGCGGGGCGGGAAGTTGACCACGGCCAGCACCTCGGTTCCTAGCAGCGACTCGGGCGTGTAGTGGCGGGTCAGCTGGGCGCTGGAGCGGCGTCGGCCCAGCCCGGGACCGAAGTCCACGACCAGCTTGATGGCCGGCCTGCGCGCCTCCGGGAAGGGGCTCGCCTCCACCACCGTCCCGCAGCGGATGTCGAGCCTCTCGAAGGTGTCCAGGCCGACCTGGGCCGGACCCCGGGGCCGCTCGGCTGGCACGGAAGCACACCTCCCGGGAGCGCTGATTCCGCCTCGGTATACTCCGCCGCGGGCGGGTACCGAAGTGGTCAAACGGGGCTGACTGTAGATCAGCAGGCTTTACGCCTACAGGGGTTCGAATCCTCTCCCGCCCACGCCCAGGTAGCTCAGTGGTAGAGCGCTTCCTTGGTAAGGAAGAGGTCGCGGGTTCAATCCCCGCCCTGGGCTCCGCCACCCCGACAGGGCAGCGGTCCATCTGGGCAGCCGTCTCAGAGCGCGGCGGCGGTCCGCGAGACCAGGCCGGACCCGGTCACTGGCAGAGCCCAGACCCCTTCCCGTTCGGGGGCGGAGCACCACTTGTTGAGAGTGGCCCTCCGCAGTCGTGGCGGCGGTCCCGGGCACCCCCTGGTCCCCGCGTGTGCCCTCTCTGTATCCTCGATCCGTGAGCGGCACCGCGACCAGAGCCTCGCGCCTTCCCTACACCGGTGACGCCGAGGCCGACCGGCTCCTGGTCGAGGAGCCGGTGGCGCTCCTGATCGGCTTCGTGCTGGACCAGCAGGTCCCGCTCCAGCGCGCCTTCTCGGCCCCCCGCGACCTGGGCCGGCGGCTGGGCACGATCCAGCCCGCGGCCCTCCTCGCCATGGATCCCGAGCGCGTGGTGGAGGCCTTCTCCACCGCCCCGGCGCTGCACCGCTTCCCGCGCATGATGGCCGGGCGGGTCCTGGAGGTCTGCCGCGTCGTGGTCGAGGAGTACGGCGGCGACGCGGCCAGGATCTGGGAGGGAGCCGGGTCCGGGCGCCAGCTCCACGACCGGCTCCGGGCCCTGCCCGGCGTGGGCGAGGGCAAGGCCCGGACCATGGTCGCCGTCCTCGGCAAGCAGCTCGGGGTGCGCCCAGCCGGTTGGCGGGACTGGCTCCCCGACCACCTCACCCTGGGGGACGTCTCCGACGAGGCCGAGCTGGAGGCCTATCAGGCCCAGAAGCGGGCCCGCCGGCGCGAGGCTCGCGCCGGGCTCGGTTCGGGCGGCTGAGGAGGGCCCGCCCCCTTCGGCGATCGGTCCTGGTAGCCTCGGCAGCGTCATGAGGGGAAGGGCGTCCAGCGACGACCGCTTCGACCTGGTGGTCGTGGGCGCCGGTCCGGCGGGGGAGAAGGGAGCGGCCCAGGCCGCCTACCACGGCCACCGCGTGGCCGTCGTCGAGCGCCGTCGCCCGCCCTCCAAGGGATCCACCTCGATGGTCGGGGGGGTGCCGGTGAAGGCGCTCCGGGACACCGCCGTCTACCTCAGCGGTTGGGCCCGCCGGGACGTCTACGGAGTCGGCATCCGGCTCGCGGCCGACCTGCTCATGGACCGGCTGCGGACGCGCACCACGGACGTGGTCATGACCATGAACCGGGCCGGCCGGGAGAACCTGGAGCGGCACCGGGTGACGCTCTTCCAGGGGACCGCCGAGCTCGGTCCGGGGCGCACCGTGCGGGTCCACGCGGAGGACGGCGAGGAGCGCCTGCTGGAGGCCAAGGTGGTGCTGCTGGCGACCGGGTCCCACCCCCACCACCCTCCCGGGGTGCCCTTCGACGATCCCGACGTCCACGATTCCGAGACCGTGCTCCAGGTGGAGCGGCTGCCCGAGGAGATGATGGTGGTGGGGGGCGGCCCGGTGGGCTCGGAGTACGCCTCCATCTTCTCCGCTCTGGGGGTGAGGGTGGTGCTGGTCGACCGCGGCTCGCGCCTGCTCCCGATGCTGGACGGGGAGATCTCGGAGGAGCTGGCCCAGAGCCTGGTCCGCTCCGGGGTGCGGCTCATGTTCCAGGCCCAGGTCGACTCCGTCTCGCGCGACGACCAGGGCCTGCTGGCGGTGGTGGACGGGGAGCCGCTCCGGCCCGGGATCGTGGTCCACGCCGTGGGCCGGGCCGGCAACGTCGAGGGCCTGGGCCTGGAGCAGGCCGGGGTCGAGTACGACGCCCGGGGCAAGATCAAGGTCGACGCCCACTTCCAGACCACGGCGCCGGGCATCTACGCGGCGGGCGACATCATCGGTCCCCCGGGGCTGGCCTCGGTGGCCATGGAGCAGGCCCGCGTCGCCATGTGCCACGCCTTCCGGATCCACTTCAAGGACGCCGTCGACAGCTTCATCCCGACGGGGATCTACACCCTGCCCGAGTCGGCCATGGTGGGCCTCACCGAGGAGGCGGCGCGGGCTGCGGGTGAGGACGTGGAGACGGGCCGCGCCTATTTCGAGGCCAACGCCCGGGCCCGGATCGCCGGCTCCACCGAGGGCCTCGTCAAGCTCGTCTTCCGGGCCTCGGACCGGCGCCTGCTGGGGGCCCACATCCTGGGCGAGGAGGCGGGTGAGCTGATCCACGTGGCCCAGGCGCTGCTGCACGCCGGGGCCCCGGTCAGCGAGTTCATCGACACCACCTTCAACTTCCCCAGCCGGGCCGACGCCTACAAGTACGCGGCCTACGACGGCCTGGGGCGGCTGGACCGGCGGCTGGAGCGGGAGGCGGAGGCCTCGGCGCTGGCGGGGGCCGGTCGAGCCTGACCCGCCCCCCGCCTCTCAGGCGGGGACGCTCTGGGCCCCCTCGGCCGCCCCCAGCCGGGCCAGCCAGGGCTTGGCCCCGAGCTGCTCGAAGATGGCTCGCGCCTCGACCCGGAGCGGCTGGGCGCGCTCCGGGTGGCCGCGCGAGACCAGCCACTCCGCCTCCTCGGCGAGGGCCACCGCCAGGTCGAAGACGGCCCCCAGGGCGCGGAAGCCGCCGGCCGCGCTCTCGTAGCCGGCCTCGACCTGGTCCCCCCCGCCGCTGACCGCGGCCAGCCGTGCCGAGAGGCGGGCGGAGTGGGCCCGGAGCCAGGGGGTCACCTGGCCCGGGAGCGCGGTCTCGATCTCCTCCAGGAGCTGGCCAGCGTGCTCCAGGTCGCCCAGCTCCAGGGTGGCCTCGAGGGCCTGGACGAGGAGGCCCTTGACGTTGGGGTTGGTGAACTCGATCCGCAGTCCCTCGCGCTTCTGGACCGAGAGCCCCTCCTCGAGGGCGCGCAGCGCCTCGGCCGGCCGCTCCTCGGCGCGCAGCAGCTCGCCCAGGCACTCGCGCTGCTCGGTGACTATCTGCCAGTCCTGGGACTTCCCGGCCCACTCCAGCGACTCTAGGAGGGCCCGGGCCGGGGCCAGCTCGCCGCGACGTATGTGCACCGGCACCAGCCCCAGCAGATGGGAGGCGGCGAACTCCAGGGAGCCGATCTCCTCGGTCGCCTGGGCCTCCCGGGCCGCGCTCACCGCCTCGTCCCAGCGGCCCAGCATGCGCAGCGAGCGGAGTGGCGTCAGGAGCTTGGTCAGCTCCCAGAAGCGGTCCCCGGCGCGCCGGGCCAGGGCCAGGTCCTGGCCCGTCTGGTCGACCACGTCGGCGAAGCGGTCCTGCGACTCGAGGACCATCTCCAGGTTGTTGGAGGCCCTCATGGCGGCACCCGTGAAGCCGTGCTCCAGCGCCACCTGCATGGCCCGGCGCAGCAGCAGGCCGCTCTCGTCCAGCCGGTCGTCCAGCATCAGCAGGATGGCCTTGCTGCTCAGTGCCTGGGAGTAGACCTCGGGCAGCTGGAGCTTCTCCGAGAGGGCGAGGGCCAGCTCCAGCAGTGGCGTCGCCTCGTCGCCCCGATCGGCCAGGGCCAGCATCCGGCCCAGCTGGGCCACCACGGTGGCCATCTCGGCGTCGGCGATGCTGCGGTCGAGGCCGGAGAGTGCCCGCCGCAGCCGCTCCACCGCCTCGTCGGTCCGCCCCCGGATCCACTCCAGCCCGGCCATGCGCGCCTGGGCCCGGGCCGCGGCGCGCAGCTCGCCCGCCTTCTCGAAGAGGGAGGAGGCGGTCTCGTAGCGGGAGATGGCCGTGTCCGAGCGCCCCCGCTGCTCCGCCATCTCCCCGGCGCGCTCGATCAGGGCGGCGCGTTCGGAGACGCTCTCGCTGAGCTCGGCGGCGCTGCGGAAGGCGGTCTCCGCCTCCTCGGCCGCGGCCAGGGAAGCGGCCCGCTCGGCGGCCCGCACCAGCATGCCCCGGGCCCGGGCCTGGATCTGGCGCGCGTCCGGCGCGTCGGGGTCGAGGCGCCACGCCTCCAGGTAGTGGGAGGCGACCACCTCCACGATCTCCTCGGCCTCGGCACCCCAGCTCCGCTGGAGGAAGTCGGCCACGGCCAGGTGCTTGGCCCGCCGCTCCCGCTTGGAGATGGTCTCGTAGGCGACCGTCCGGACCAGGTCCTGGAGGAAGCCGTACTGCCCGCGCTCGGGAGAGCGGGGGTCGGCCTGGACCGCCAGCACCTCCTTGGCCACCAGCGAGCTCAGCATCCCCTGGAGCTGCGCCTCCGCCACGCCCGAGAGGCCCGCCAGGGCGGCGACGGAGAAGGTCTTGCCCAGTACGGCCGCGTCCTGGGTGAGGCGCCGCTCCTCCGCCGACATCCCGTCCAGCCGGGCGGCGATGAGGGCCTGGAGCGTCTCCGGGACCTCGAGGGTCTCGATCGGGCCGGCGGGCCGGTAGGTGGCGCCCTCCTCGACCAGCAGGCCGCGGTCCAGGAGCATGCGCACCGTCTCCACGGCGTAGAGGGGGATGCCCTCGGCCCGCAGCCGGATCCGCTCCACGATGGGTGGCGCGAGGCCGGGGACGAGGCCGGTCAGGAGGCGGTCCATGGCCGCGGGCAGCAGCGGCTCCAGGTGGATCAGGGTGGCGTTGCGGGTGTTGGCGGCGAGACCGGCGGCGGCCACGTCGGGGCGGACCAGGCTCATGACGAAGAGGGGGAAGCTCCGCGACCACTCCATGAGGTAGGAGATGAACTCCAGCAGCGACGGGTCGGCCCACTGCATGTCCTCGAAGGCCATGACCACCGGTCCGCTCTCGGCGAGGCGCTCGAAGAAGAGGCGCCAGGCGGCGAAGAGGTCCTGCTTGTCCGGGGCGGTGCGCTCCTCGAGCCCCAGCAGGTGGGCCAGGCGCGGGGCCACGAAGCGGCGGTCCTCCTCCTCGGGGACGTACTGCTCGACCATCGACTCCAGCTTGGTCAGGGCCGACTCCCGCTCCTCCGATTCGAGGATCCCGGCCCTGCCCCGCACCATCTCGGCGAGCGCGAAGTAGGTCACGCCCTGGCCGTAGGCGAGGCAGCGCCCGCGGTGCCAGAAGTAGGCGGTCTTGAGACCGTCCATGTACTTGAAGAACTCCCAGGCCAGGCGCGACTTGCCGATCCCGGCGATGCCGGTGACCTGGACCAGGTGGGCGCGCCGGTCCTCGGTGCAGGCGTGGAAGACCTCCTTCACCAGCCGGAGCTCGCGCTCCCGGCCCACGAAGGGGGCCTCCAGTCGCTCCGACTTGAGCAGGCCGCCGCGCCCGGCCACCACCCGCAGGGCACGGAAGAGCGACAGCGGCTCCGACTTGCCCTTGAGCCGGTGGACCCCGGCGTCGGCGTAGGCGACGGCGGCCTCGGTGGCGCGCTTGGTCGCCTCTCCCACCAGGACCTCGCCGGGCGGGCTCTGGGCCTGGATCCGGGAGGCGGTGTTGACCAAGTCCCCGGCCACCATCCCCTGGCTCTGGGCACCCACCGTGACGGCGGCGGTTCCGGTCAGGATCCCGACCCGGGCCGCCAGCTCCGGGGCTCCCACGTCCTCGCCCAGGGCGGCCACCGCGGCGGTGAGGTCGAGCCCGGCCCGGACAGCGCGCTCGGCGTCGTCCTCCTGGGCGTGGGGCGCGCCCCAGACGGCCATGACCGCGTCCCCGATGAACTTCTCCACCGTGCCCCCGTAGCGCTCCACCAGCTCGCGGCAGGTGTCGAAGTACCGGCTGAGTAGCTCCCGCACCTCCTCCGGGTCACGGGCCTCGGCCATGGGCGTGAAGCCCACGAGGTCGGCGAAGAGGACGGAGACGAGGCGCAGCTCGACCGCCTCCTGGGTCGGGCGGCCCGAGCTCTCAGCGGTGGTGCTGGTGGCTCCTCCCGGCGGCTGCGGGACCGCCGCCGACGCTGTCAGCGGGCTGCCGCACTCACCGCAGAACTTGGCTCCCGGGCGGTTGCCGAAGCCGCAGCTGGGGCAACTCTCAGCCAGTGGGGCGCCGCACTGGTCGCAGAAACGGCGACCGGCTGGGACCTCGCGGCCGCAGTTAGAGCAGATCACTGGCCGGTCTGCCTCCAGGGGACGGGACTTGGCCGACAGCGTAGCGGCCCCGGCGGCGGCATGGGACGCTGGGCGGGGGCCGGGTCCGTCCAGGAATCTCTAAGGTCCCCGTGGCAGGCTGGAGTCGTGACCACCACCGCCCGCCCCGCCCCACGCTCCG
>JASHRA010000140.1 GCA_030038765.1 Candidatus Dormiibacterota bacterium
GGCGGCGGAGGCGCCCCGGGGCCGGCGCTGAGCGTCGGGACCGGCCCCGGCCAGACCAGCAGCAGGGCGCAGGGAGCGTGGTCGACGACGAAACGCGTGGCCGGGCCCAGGCTCCGGGGGCCCAGGTGCTGCTGGTCGCCGTCCCGCACCAGCACCAGCAGGTCGGCGGCGGCCGCCGCCTGGATCACCTCGCGCTCGGGGCGGCCCCGGCTGGCCAGCAGCTCCGCTCCCTCGCGGCCGAGTCGCTCCCGGGCGGCGGAGAGGAGCTCCGAGGCGGCGCGCTGCTCCACCGGTCCCAGCTCGGCGCCGGCTCGCGGGCGCGGCAGGGCGCGGCCCAGGAGACCGCCGGCGGCCGCGCCCAGGACCCGGCTCGCGTCCGGCTGGGTGACGTGGAGCAGGGCCACGCTGGCGTCCTCCGGGACCAGCTCGCGGGCGGCGTCGATGCAGGCCCGCCAGGTTCCCTCCACCAGCCAGAGCACCGCCCTCATGGCCCGATCATCCCACGAGCCGCAGCGAGATCCAGAGCGCCACGGTGGCGCCAACCAGCACCGGTGGCACCGAGACCGCGCCCAGGCGCATGAACTCGGAGACCGGCAGTTCCTCACCCCGGTGGCGGAGCACCCGCCGCCAGAGCAGGGTGGCCAGGGAGCCGACGTAGGTGAGGTTGGGGCCGGTGTTGACCCCGACCAGCACCGCCAGGACCGGCCCCGTCCCCGCCGCCGCCGCCGCCGGGAGCAGGAGCAGCACGGCGGGCAGGTTGTTGATGAGGTTGGCCAGCAGCGCCGCCACCAGGGCCAGCAGCAGCAGCGACCAGAGCGAGCTGCCGCCCGGCACCAGCTGCCGCACCAGGTGCCCCAGCCCGTTGGCCGAGAGGGCGCGCACCACCAACCCCAGCGCCAGCACGAAGAGCAGGAAGGGCAGCTCCAGGGAGCGGCCGAGGAAGCGCCAGTCGCAGCGCTGGGAGCGGAGCGCCGGGAGGGCCAGCACGACTGCCCCGGCGAGCGCCGCCAGGGCGGGCGGGAGGTGGAGCGCGGAGGTGACGACGAAACCGGCCAGGGTCAGCCCCAGCACCGCGGCCGCGAAGCGGGGCACGGGATGTGCCGGGCCGGGGGCGGGCTCGCCCCGCCCCACCAGGTCGGAGCGGAAGAAGGAGCGCAGCACCAGCCACTCGACCCCGATCGCGACCAGCCAGGGCAGGGCCATGGTGGCCCCGAAGCGGACGAAGGAGAGGCCGCTGGCGCTGAAGGCGAGCAGGTTGGTGAGGTTGGAGACGGGCAGCAGCAGGGAGGCGGAGTTGGCGAGGTGGGTGCAGGCGTAGACGTGGGGCTTGTTGCGCACCTGCATCCGTGCCACCGTGGCGAAGACCACGGGCGTCAGCAGGACCACGGTGGCGTCCAGGCTGAGCGCGGCGGTGACGCAGCTGGCGATGGCGAAGACCATGCCCAGCAGCGCCACCGGGCGACCGCCCGAGCCCCGCGCCATCAGGCTCCCGGCGGCCTCGAAGAGGCCGTAGCGGTCGCAGAGGGCGGCCAGGACCAGGACCGCGGCGAGGAAGCCCAGCGTGGGCAGGAGGCTGCGGGCCGCCGAGGCGGCCCGCGCCAGGGGCAGCGCCCCGAGCAGGAGCAGGAGGCCCGCGGCCGGGACCGCGATCACCGCCTCGGGCAGCCCGCGGGGGCGGGCGATGGCCCAGGCCAGGGTGGCGGCGAGGAGGAGCGCGGCCAGGGCTTCGGCCGGGGGCCCGGTCAGCACGCGGCCAGCGTAGCCGGGGGACGCGGCGGCGTCGCCTCGGCAGAGTCAGTCGGAGTTCGCTCGAGCGACCCCTCCGGCCCTGGCGCGGCCCTCCGCCGGGCCGTCCTCAGGAGGGGAGCCCGGCGTGCAGGCCGCCGCTGCTGGTGCCGGGTGGGGCCGGACCGCGCTCTCCCGTCGCGGGGTCGCTCGTCCCCCCCGCCGAGCTCGCCTCGGACCAGGGGCCCGAGCCGGCTGCTCCCCTGGGAGCGGATCCCGGCGGGCCGCTCTCAGCTGCCGGTGCCAGGCTCCTCCAGCCCCTTGAACTCGAGCGGGGAGTGGGAGGGGTGGGAGTAGGCGAGCCGGGTCTTGGCCCCCTCCAGGAACCCGCCGGCCACGTTGCTGCTGGTGAGGGCCTGGTTGAAGTCGTCGGCCGCGATCCGGTAGAGGCGGCAGTCCTCGCTGGCCTGGACGGTGGCGGTGCGGGGCACATGGGCCAGGAGGCCGATCTCGCCGAAGTAGGAGGGCGCGGTCATGAAGCGAAGGTGGTGGGACTCCGCCGCCTCGCCCCTGGCGCTCACCTCGACCCTGCCGGAGAGCAGGACGTAGAAGGCGTCGGCGGTGTCGCCCTCGCGGATCAGCACCTCTCCCGCTGGCGCCGTCACCTCGCGGCAGGCCGCGGCGAGCCGTTCCAGGGCCGCCCGCGATCCGGCGGCAAAGATGCCGAGTGGCTCCAGGACCGCGATCCTGGGCCGGATCTCCGCCAGCCGACGCACCGCCTGGTTGTCCATGCGCAGGAGCCAGGGGAAGGAGCAGGCGGCCAGGGCCGGCACGCCCAGCCCGAAGAGGAGCAGGGCGGGGTGCAGTCCGAGCGTGCTGACCACCGCCGCTCCCAGCACCGATCCCAGCGAGATGGCGGCCAGGACCAGGGCGAAGAAGACGCCGAAGACGCGGGCCACCATGGTGGAGGCGACGGAGCGCTGCATGGCGGTGATGGCGAGCACGTCCACGACCAGGGTCCCGCCGCCCCGGACGACCTCGAGGACGGCCCCCAACACCGGGGAGTGGACCAGGACGAGGATGGCCGTGGGCACGCAGTAGACGGCCATACCCAGGGTGATGATGGCTCCCAGCCGCGGTCGGGAGGCGAGCTGGTTGACGATCAGGGCGGCCAGCACCCCGCCCACGCCGAGGGCGGCCAGCAGGTATCCGTAGCCGGTGGACCCGGTCCCCAGCTGGTACTTGCT
Organism: Candidatus Dormiibacterota bacterium; assembly: GCA_030038765.1. Taxonomy (GTDB): domain Bacteria; phylum Chloroflexota; class Dormibacteria; order Aeolococcales; family Bog-877; genus Bog-877. Next base: position 2,973 of record JASHRA010000140.1, read on the forward strand.
GACGTAGACGAAGAGCACGGTGTCGGTGCCGTAGACGAAGCTGGCCAGGACGCTGAAGCTGACCAGGGAGAGCACCACCGAGGACTCGCCGATGGCCTTGAAGCCGGCCACCACCTGCTGCAGGGGGCTGGCGCTGCCGCCCTCGGTGACGTCGCTGGGCCGGGAGCGCGCGTGGAGCCGGCTGACCAGGAGCCCGGCGACGAGGAAGCTGATCCCGTTGGCGACGAAGACCCAGACCTTGGACCCGGTCAGCAGGAGCAGGGCGCCGAAGGCGGGGCCGAGGACGATGACGAGGTTGTCGATGGTGCTGTTGAGGGCGTTGGCCGCGGCCAGGTCGTCCTCGCCGGCGAGCTGGGGGATCATGGCCGCCACCGCCGGCAGGTAGGGCTGGGCGGAGCAGGCCGCCAGGCCGGCCAGGACCAGGGTCAGCGGGATCGGTGCCCGGGTCACGACCGAGATCAGGATCAGCCCCTGGATCGTGGCCAGGAGGCCGTCGCTGAGGATCAGCAGCCGGACCCGCTCGAAGCGCTCGGCGATGATCCCCCCGTAGGGGGAGAGGAACATCGAGGGCACGAACCGGACCAGGAAGACGGCGGAGACCCAGAGCGCGGAGTGGGTGCGGTCGAAGACGTAGACCGCGAGCCCCACGTTGTAGGCCCAGGAGCCGGTGGCCGAGATCAGCTCGCCACTCAGGAGCAGGCGCAGGTCCCGGTGCGCGAGGGCCGAGCGATAGGGGCGGAAGACCGCGCCGAGCCGCATCAGCCCCTCCTCACTCGTCGGTCTCGTTGGCGTCCTTTGCCCCTCGCGGGACTCCGCCGATTGGCCCGGCCAGCCGGGGATCGTAGCAGCGCGTGCGGCTCGCCGTGGGACTCCGGCGGGAGCGGCTCCCGCGGCGTGTCAGCTGTCGGGGTGGTAGAAGGGCAGCAGCTCCGATGCCGGGCTGCTGGCCGTCCAGTCGGTGCCGTCGGTGGTGGCGTCGATGGAGGGACACTGGCCCACGGCGGGACCCGCTCCT
>JASHRA010000141.1 GCA_030038765.1 Candidatus Dormiibacterota bacterium
CGGCCGCTAGCCGGCGGCGGCCCGGAGGGCCTAGGTCACCGACCCCGGCCGCGGCTTGCGCCGCCGGCGCGGCGGGCCACCGGCGGAGCGGGCCCGGGGCTCCTGCATCAGCCCGCCGGCCGGCACCGCCACCACCGTGCCCGACTCGGTTAGGTGGACCAGCACCTGCTCCCGGACCACGTTGACCTCGCTCACGGTGCCCGCCTGGCCCTCCACCTCGAGCGCCGTGCCGGGCAGCGGCAGGCGCCGCTTCAGGTCCACGTACTGCTCGTTCTCGTACTGGAGACAGCACTTGAGCTTGCCGCACATGCCGTTCAGCCGGGAGGGGTTGAGCGGCAGGCCCTGCTCCTTGGCCATCTTGATCGTCACGGGGACGAACTCCTTGAGCCAGGAGGAGCAGCAGAGGCGCCGGCCACAGGGGCCGTAGCCGTCCTGGGCCCGGGCCTCGTCGCGGGCCCCCACCTGGCGCAGCTCGACCCGGCAGCGGAGCCGGCTGGCCAGCTCGCGGGCCAGCTCCTGGTAGTCCGCCTGGCGCTCGGCGGTGAAGTCGAAGAGGACGCGGGACTCGTCGAAGCTGATCTCCGCGCGGGAGACCTTGACCGGCAGGTCGCGCTCCTGGACCAGGTCCCGGGCCTGGCGCATCACGTCGGGGACGCGGGCGTCGAGCCGGGCCCGCTGTTCCAGGTCCTCCGAGCTGGCCCGGCGCAGCACTGGGGGCAGGGGCTGGGGCAGGAGGCGGGCGTCCATCTCGGTGGCGTCCATGACCACCTCACCCAGCTCGGGGCCGCGCCCGGTCTCGGCCAGCACTTGGGTGCCGGGCAGCAGCTCCTCCGCTCCCGGGGCGTAGTAGTTGAGGGGTCCGTGGCGGCGGAACTTGACCCCCACCGCTAGGGGCATGGCATCACCTCTGTAGGGCCCGGGCCGCTCCTCTCAGGCCGGAGGGTTCGGCGGCGGACCGCCGAAGGTGAGGAGCAGGAACCGGTCCAGGACCAGCCGGGGCGTCGCGTGGCCCACGATCCGGGCCAGCGAGTCCAGGGCCAGATCGTAGCGCCTGGCGCAACCGGCCAACCCCAGGGCCCCGGCCCAGGCCCCGGCCGCCGCCCCCTGCTCCGGCCAGCGCGCCAGTTGGTCGGCGCCGGCGGCGAGGCAGCAGCAGTCGCGCAGGAAGCTGGCCCAGGCCCGCAGCGCGGAGCGGGCCAGCTCCGGGTCGGAGCCACGCTCGGCCAGGTCCCGGCTCAGCTCCAGCCAGGTGCCCGGCGGGGCCCCGGCGCAGGCCAGGAAGGAGCTGAGCCAGCCCCGCGTGCGCTCCAGCAGCTGGGGGTCGGTAGCCAGGTCGAGGGCCCGCCCGGGCCGGCCCTGGGAGAGCGCCGCCGCCACCCGCGCCCGCTCCCCGTCCACCCCTCGCACCGAGGTCAGCCAGCTCTGGACGGCGCCCGCCCCTACCGGCCCCAGGCGCAGCGGCTGGCAGCGGCTGCGCAGGGTCTCGGGGATGGCCTCGGGCCGGGAGGTGCAGAGCCAGATGGTGGCCCCGGCCGGGGGCTCCTCCAGCAGCCGGAGCATGGTGTTGGCAGCGGCCTCGGAGAGGCGCTCGGCCCGGGCCAGCACGGCCACCTTGCCGCCGCCGGCGAAGGAGGACAGGCTCAGGAAGTGCTGCAGGTTGGGCCCCTGCTCCGGGTCGCCCTCGGGCTCGCCCTGCCCCGGGCGGCGGATCCGCTCCACCCTGAGCGTGCCCTCCTCGTCGTCGAGCCAGAGGTCGGGGTGGGAGCGCAGCCCGCCGGGCCAGCCGGCGGCGCCCAGGTACTCCTCGGCCAGGGCCAGGGCCAGGGTGGTCTTGCCCACCTGGGAGGGGCCCGTCACCCAGTAGGCGGGGGAGAGCCGCGCCGCGGCCAGCTGGCGGCGCAGGTCTGCCCGGGCCGCCTCGTGGCCCAGCACCGCGTCCAGGCCCGACCCGGCAGCGGCCGCAGCTGGCCCTTGCTGCTCCCCGCCCACGGCGCCATCTTGCGGGGTGGGGCTGGAGGCCCGGGGCCGGCGATCAGCGGGTGGTGTCGTGCCAGAGCCCGAGCAGGTTCCCCGCGGGGTCCCGGAAGGTGGCCACCGAGAGCATGCCCTCGGGCTCGGGCGGGCTCTCCAGCCGCCCCCCGCGGTCCACGATGGCGGCGACGGTCTCCTCCATGCGGTCGACGTAGATGTAGGGCAGGAGGCCGCCCGTCGAGGCCGGCGGCAGTCCCCGGATCCAGGCCCCGCTCAGCTGCCCGTCCGGGGTGTCAAAGCTCGGCCTCTCCCCCTCGGCATCGTGGACGCGCCAGCCGAAGACGGCGCCGTAGAAATCGGCCGACCGCGCCGGGTCCGGCGCCGGGATCTGCAGGTAGCTGATGGCGCCGGGCCGCGCCAAGCCGGCGTCGGCGCCGCCATCCTCCCGATCACCGGTCCGCTCAGCCGCCGGCCGCCCTCCCCGCCGCAGCGGTGCGGCGCTCCGCCCGGAGCTGGGCCCAGGCGCGGTGGCCCCCGGGGCTGGTGCCCTTGAGCAGGGCCACCAGGACCACGCCCAGGCCCAGGGCCGAGGCCGCCCAGCGCATCTCGTCACCGCGCACGCGCTTGAGCCTGGTCCCCAGCACCAGGGCCAGCAGGGTCAGCGCCCAGCCCTCGGGCGAGACCGGCTGCAGCCCCCAGCCGAAGCGCCGGGGCCCGAACCAGGGCTTGCCTCCGAGCAGGGGCTTGCTCCTCACCCCCCGATCATGCCACGGAGGGCCCGGACCCATCCGGCCAGTAGGAGTCGGGCAGGACCGGGTCGGGCAGGGGCAGGCGCAGGGCCCCGGCGAGGGCCCGCAGCTGGGTCGTGACCCGGCCCGGGTCCGGGCCGGTGATGGTGACGTGGCCCAGCTTGCGGCCCGGGCGCGGCTCCTTGCCGTAGAGGTGCAGGTGGGCGCCCGGGACGGCCGCCACCTCGGCCGGGTCGGGGAGCTCGCCGAGGAGGTTGAGCATGGCGCTGTAGCCCCGCGGCCGGGTGCTGCCCAGGGGCCAGCCGAGGCCGGCCCGGAGGTGGTTCTCGAACTGGCTGCACTCGGCTCCCTCGATGCTCCAGTGGCCCGAGTTGTGCACCCGTGGCGCGATCTCGTTGGCCAGCAGGTGGCCCTCCACCTGGAACAGCTCCAGCGCCAGCAGCCCGACGTAGTCGAGCCGCTCCAGGAG
>JASHRA010000142.1 GCA_030038765.1 Candidatus Dormiibacterota bacterium
CACACTCGCTGCGCCGTAGCGAGCTGAGTCCATCAAGGAGGGCAGCACCGTGGCGAAGGACCGCACGGTCGGTTGTGGGCGTCAGGCCGGGGGGCCGCGACCCCTCGCTAGGACAGGGAGGCGGTAGATGGCAAGCGAGTCGGCAAACAAGAGCTTGCGCTGGGCGCGCCTGGGGGTGGTAGCCGCCGGCGCCGCCCTCCTGCTGGGCGTCGGCAGCGCCGGGCTGGGCGCGCCCGGGACGCTGGGGAGGGCTGACTCCAGGGCCCAGCTGGCGTCGCGCAGCGTGGTCCACCTGACCCTCTGGGAGAACTACGGCACCGAGGCCAACGCCACCGCGACGAGAAGCCTGGTCAAGGCCTTCGAGAAGCTCCATCCCAACATCTCGATCTCGGTCGTGGCCCAGCCGGCGGACAACTACTTCGCCCTGCTCCAGGCCGCCGCCGTCTCCCGCACCGGCCCCGACCTGGCGGTCATGTGGACCGGCCTCTTCACGCTCCAGTACAAGAGCTACCTGGAGAACCTCAAGGGCTACGTCCCCCAGAAGGACCTCGACCGCATGCTGGGGATGCGCTGGGTGGCGCCCGGTTTCGACACCTCCAAGGGCGCCTACGTCATCCCCTTGGAGGACCAGTTCTACATCGGCTTCTACAACAAGTCCGTCTTCTCCCAGGCCGGCGTCTCCTCCGTGCCCACCTCCTGGAGTGAGCTCTACAGCGACTGCCAGAAGTTCAAGGCCATCGGCAAGGACTGCCTCTTCTACGGAGCGGACACGCAGGCCCTGGGGGCCGAGTTCTACCCCTACTACGACCTCAGCTACCTCATGATCGGGGCCCTCAGCGTCTCCCAGTGGGAGGAGCTCTACAGCGGCAAGCTCAAGTGGACCAGCCCCGCCGTCGAGGCCCAGCTGGCCAACTGGGCCAAGCTGCACCAGGACGGCTACACCAACTCCAGCGTCATCAGCTCGTCGGACTCCCTCATCGCCCTGGAGCAGGGCCAGACGGCCATGATCGTCGACGGCAACTGGGACCTCGCCACCCTCTACCAGTCCATGGGCTCCAACCTCGGGACCTTCGTTCCCCCCTACTCCACCAGCGGCATCCACGGCGTGGTCCAGTACCCCGGCGACGGCTTCTCCATGACCACCTACTCGCAGCACAAGGCGCAGGCCGCCGAGTTCCTGGAGTTCCTCACCACCAAGCAGGCCGCCAGCATCGTCAACGACAGCGGCCTGATCCCCGACGTCAAGGGATCCTCGACCACCAACCCCGTCAGCCAGGACATGCTGGCCTTCGCGGCCAAGGACGGCTTCTCGGTCTATCCCATGCTCGACAACGTCACCCAGGTGGGCGTCGTCAACGCGGGCAGCAAGGTGCTGCCGGAGCTGCTCGCGGGCGAGCTCTCCGTCTCCGCCGCGGCCCAGGCGCTGCAGCAGGCCTGGGCCCAGCTGCCCAAGGGCGAGCGCGGCTCGACCTGGGCCAGCTACCACGCCTAGGAACTGAGACCAGTGGGGCCTGGGCCAGCCCTCGCGGCTGGCCCAGGCCACGATCGGCGGTCGGCTCGGGGCCCGGCTTGATCACCAGGAGGCGCGGGGACGGCGAGCGAGGCTAGGACCAGCGCGGTGACGGACGCCGAGGCGGGGCGCGGGACCCTGGCCGAGGGACGGGCCCGGCACCTCACCCTCCGACCGCACCGCGCCTCCGGGCTGGCCCGGGCGCGGGGGCGGGCGGGCGTGCTGCTGACCGTCCCCGCCCTGGTCATCGTCCTGGTCCTGCTGGTCCTGCCCATCGGCCAGGCCGCCTACTACAGCATGACCAACTGGGACGGGCTGACCGCCCAGTGGGTGGGTCCGCAGACCTACCTCGACCTCTTCGAGAGCCAGACCTTCTGGCGCGTGCTGGAGAACAACGGGCTGCTGCTGCTGGCACTGCCGGTCGCGGTCTTCATCCCGCTCGTGATCGCGGCCATGCTCCACGAGCACGTCTGGGGCTGGAAGGTCTTCCGCTCGCTGATCTTCCTGCCCACGGCCATCTCCTGGGTCGTCATCGGCATCGTGGCGATGCAGGTCTTCGCCGCCAACGGCTCGGTCAACGGCCTCCTGGGCGCGCTCGGGCTCAAGTCGCTGGAGATCAACTTCCTCGGCTTCGAGTACAGCGCCCTGGGGGCGGTGGCGGCGACCTTCATCTGGTCCATGGTGGGGACCAACACCATCATCTTCCTCACCGGCATGTCCACCATCGACCCGGCCATCTACGAGGCCGCGCGGCTCGACGGCGCGGGCCGCGTCCGCACCTTCCGGCACATCACCCTGCCGCTGCTCAAGCGCTACTTCCAGTTCGGCTTCGTGATCACCACCATCACCGCCTTCACCGCCCTCTTCAGCCTCATCTTCATCATGACCGAGGGCGGGCCCGGATACGGCACCACCACGCTCGAGTTCTTCGTCTACCAGCAGGCCTTCGCCATCGGCGCCTTCGGCACCGGCGCCATGGTGGGCATCGTGCTGCTGGTGCTGATCTTCGGCGTGAACCTGCTCCAGATGCGCATCCTGCGCGTGCGCGACTAGGGGAAGGCGGTGGCCACAAGCGTCGAGTACGGCGACCGCCAGGTGGCGGGCGGCGGAGCCGGGGCGCCCGCCTCCACCCCGGCGGCGTCGCGCCCCCCGCGCCCCAGCCGATGGCGCAGGGTCCGCCGCGATCCCGGCGCCGTCGGCATCTTCCTCGGGCTGATCGTCATCAGCGGGATCATGCTCTACCCCTTTGGCTTCATGATCCTCAACTCGCTGCGCACCGAGACGCAGTACCTCAGCGGGCGCGGCTTCTCGCTCGCCAGCTGGCAGATCCTCTTCGGCTCGCTGCCGGTAGGCGACGAGCTGCTCAACTCGATGCTGATCTGCGTCGGCGCCATCGCCATCATCCTCTGCTGCGCCAGCGCCGCCGGTTTCGCCTTCGCCAAGCTGGGTTTCCGGGGACAGGGACTGCTCTTCTTCGGCATCATCGGCTGCATGATGATCCCGGTCCAGTCGATCATCATCCCCGAGTACGTCAACCTCGCCAACGTACATCTCATCAACAACTACCTGGCACCGATCCTGGTCTACGCCGCGCTCGGCCTGCCCTTCGCCACCTTCCTCATGACCGTCTTCTTCCGGGGGCTGCCGGAGGAGCTGGTGGAGGCGGCGCTCTGCGACGGGATGGGCTACATCGGCCTCTTCTGGCGCGTCGGCGTGCGCATGGCGGCGCCCGCCTTCGCCACCATCGCAGTGCTGCAGTTCATCCAGATCTGGGACGACCTGCTGGTGGCGCTGCTGCTGCTGCAGGAGCCCACCAACCGCACCATCACGGTCGGTCTGGGTGTCCTCTCCTCGGGCCACGAGGTGAGCGTCCCGGCGCTGATGGCAGGGTCGCTGGTGAGCGCCCTGCCCGCCATCTTGGTCTACCTCTTCTTCCAGCGCTACCTGGTCTCCGGCCTGACCATGGGCGTCAACCGCTGAGGTGGCACACCTCCTGCGCCCTCGGGGCGCGCCGAGCCGCGGGAGCGCCCCCCGTGAACCCTGAGCAGCGCAGCGCCCACGTGGGCGAGGTCCTCTCCCGGGTAAGGGGCTGGCTGGAGCGGAGCCAGACCCGGGGCCTGGTGCTGACCCGCCCCGGCGCCGTGAGCTGGGCCAGCGGGGGGATGAACCCGGCCATCGACCGCTCGGTGAGCACCGACCTCCTCTGGGTGGCCATCGGCCCCGAGCGGCAGGCCGTCATCACCACCGAGGTGGAGCGCGAGCGCGTGGAGCACGACTTCGCGCCGGAGGATGCCGGGCTGGAGCTGCTGAGCGCACCCTGGTACGGGCAGGACCAGTTCGTGCTCCCGGCCGCCCGCTTCCTCGGGGTGGCGCCGGAGCGGCTCGCCTCGGACGGCCACCCGGGCTTCGGGTGTGACGCGGAGGCGGAGGTGGTGCGGATGCGCCTGGCCCACACCCGAGAGGCGCAGCTGGAGCTGCGCGCCCTCGGAGCCGACGTCGCGGGGGCCCTGGAAGGGGCGCTCCGGGAGTGGGCGCCGGGCGAGCCCGACCGCTCCATCCAGTCCCGCCTGGTGGCCCGGCTGGAGGCGGTCGGGGCCGAGCCCGTGACCGTGATCGTCTCCGGCGACGAGCGGGTGCGGCGCTTCCGCCATCCCATGGCCACGGGGATCCCGGTCCGGGAGCTGGCCATGGCGGTGATCGTGGCCCGACGCGGCGGGCTGCACGCGGCCGCCACCCGCCTCGCCAGCGCCGGCGCGCCGGAAAGAGAGCTGAGCGAGCGGCTCCAGCTGGTGCGGCAGGTGGAGGCGGCGGTCCTGGAGGCGAGCCGGGCTGGGTCCACCTACGGCAGCGCGGCCGAGGCGCTCGATCGCGCCTACGCCGCCGTGGGCCACCCCGGGGCCTGGGCGGAGCACTACCAGGGCGGTCCCATCGGCTACGCCGGACGGGAGTTCGAGTTCGCCCCCAGCGAGCGGCAGAGCCCCTGGTGGGAGCTGCCCATCGAGAGAGGGCACGCGGTCGCCTGGAACCCCAGCCTCCGGGGCGGCGCCAAGGTGGAGGACACCTTCCTCGTGGGTGCGAGCGGGCTGGAGTGCGTCACCCCGCCCCGGGACTGGCCCACCGAGCCCGATCCGGGGTGCTTCGGCGAGCCGCGCCCGGCCGTGCTCGAGGTCGGCTGAGGGGAGCGATGGCAACCGTAGAGATCGACCGGGTCAGCAAGACCTACCGCCACGGGGTGGAGGCCATCCACGAACTGAGCCTCACCATCAACGAGGGCGAGCTGATGGTGCTGGTGGGCCCATCGGGGTGTGGCAAGACCACCCTGCTGCGGATGGTGGCCGGGCTGGAGGAGATCTCCTCGGGCCAGATCCGCATCGGCGGGCGCGTCGTCAACGACCTCTCCCCCAAGGAGCGGGACATCGCCATGGTGTTCCAGAACTACGCCCTCTACCCCCACCTCACCGTGGCCGAGAACATCGGCTTCAGCCTCCGGGTGAGGCGGCAGTCGAAGCAGCAGATCGCGGAGAAGGTCCGGGCCGTGGCCGGCCTGCTGGGGCTGACGGAGTGGCTGGACCGGAGGCCGGGGCAGCTCTCCGGCGGCCAGCGCCAGCGCGTCGCCATGGGGCGGGCGATCGTGCGCGAGCCCAAGGTCTTCCTCATGGACGAGCCGCTCAGCAACCTCGACGCCCGGCTCCGGGTCCAGATGCGGGCCGAGGTCTCCAGCCTGCAGCGGCGGCTCGGCGTGGCCACCATCTACGTCACCCACGACCAGACCGAGGCCATGACCATGGGCGACCGGGTGGCGGTCCTGCTGGACGGCGTGCTCCAGCAGTGCGCCAGCCCGCAGGAGCTCTACCAGCGCCCCGTCAACGAGTTCGTGGCGACGTTCATCGGCTCGCCGGCGATGAACCTGTACCGGGCCACCCTGGCCCCGGACCGGAGCCGGATCACGCTCGGCTCCCAGGAGCTCAGCCTCTCGCCCGAGGTGGCCGCGGAGCACCCCCGGCTGGCCGAGTACGGCGGCCGCCAGATGGTGGTCGGGATCCGTCCCGAGCACCTGGTCGCCGCCCCCGCCCGAGACGGCACCGTGCTCCGGGCCAAGGCCGAGCTCCTGGAGGCGCTGGGGCCGGAGGTCCTGGTGCACTTCAGCCTCGACGCCCCCATGGTCGCAGCCCCAGGGCAGGGCCCGGGGGCGGGCCGCCAGGCCTGGGGGGTGGCGCGGACCGAGGCCGGGACCCCCATCGCGGTCGGTGCGGGCGTCACCTTCGGGGTCCTGCCTGGCCAGCTCCACTTCTTCGACCCGGAGTCCGGCCTCTCCCTCTGACCGGCGGTCAGCCCGCCTCGCTGGCGAGCGGCGCGGACCTCAACCCGGGGACTCCCCGGCGTATCGCGACTGCGGAGCGGGGACGCGGGTGCTCCCCCCGCCGCGCGGCCCCTGCCGGCGATCATCGCCACGAAGCTGCCGTCACCAGGCGCCATGCGGTCCCAAGCGGGAGGGGCGAGCTCATCGAGGCCTTGGGGGGCCGGCGGGCCATCGGTCGGGACGAAAGGGCCACGTGCTGGAGCCCAGGGAACAACCACAGGTTTCCGTCCCTTGGCCTGCGAGTGCTCCGTCCGAGCAAGCA
>JASHRA010000143.1 GCA_030038765.1 Candidatus Dormiibacterota bacterium
GCGAGCGGGGCGACGCTGCTGCGCGCCCTGGCCGCGGACCTGGCGGGACCGGCGGAGGACCTGGCCGCAGCCCTGAGGCGCGCCTTGGTCGAGGAGCCGCCGCCGCAGGCGCGCGACGGGGGCTTCATCCGCGGTGGCTTCGACCCCCGACTGGACGACATCCGGGGCGCCGGCGCCGGGGCCCGGGAGTACCTCTCGAGGCTCGAGGAGCAGGAGCGCGAGCGGACCGGGATCCGCGGGCTCAAGGTGGGGTACAACCGGGTCTTCGGCTACTACATCGAGATCCGCAACTCCGGCCCGGCGCCGATCCCGGACGACTACGTGAGGCGGCAGACCCTGGTCGGGGCAGAGCGCTATGTGACGCCGGAGCTGAAGGAGCAGGAGAGCGTCGTCATCAGCTCCCGCGAGCGCGCCCTGGCCCGGGAGCTGGAGTGCCTGCGGGAGCTGACCGAGCGGCTCCTGGCCGAGGTCGCCTTCCTGGCCCGGGCCGGCGCTGCGCTGGCCACGCTGGACGCGCTCCAGGGACTGGCGGAGTGCGGCGTGGAGCGGGGCTGGGTGATGCCCGAGATCGACGCGGGCTTGGAGCTCGACCTGGAGCAGGGCCGCCACCCCCTCGTGGAGAGCGCCCTCGGGGCCGGTCGCTTCGTCGCCAACGATGTCTGCCTGGACGGCGACGGAGAGCGGATCTGGGTCCTCACCGGGCCCAACATGGCGGGCAAGTCGACCTTCCTCCGCCAGGCGGCCCTGATCTGCGTCATGGGCCAGCTGGGCTCGATGGTGCCCTGCGCCCGCGCCCGCTGGGGCCTGGTGGACCGGGTCTTCACCCGGGTCGGCGCTCAGGACGAGATCGCCGCCGGGCGGAGCACGTTCATGGTGGAGATGGAGGAGGTGGCCCTGATCCTGCGCGAGGCCACGGCGCGGAGCCTCGTGATCCTGGACGAGGTGGGACGCGGGACCAGCACCTACGACGGGATCAGCATCGCCCAGGCCCTGGTCGAGTACCTGCACGAGCATCCCGCGATGCCCCGCCGCGTCCTCTTCGCCACCCACTACCACGAGCTGACCGCGCTCGCCGCCGGCTTGCCCGGGGTCCGCAACTACCGGGTCGAGGTGCTGGAGTCCGGCGGGGCGGGGGAGGCTCCGATCGTGTTCCTGCACCGGATCGTGCCCGGCGGCGCGGACCGCTCCTACGGCATCAACGTGGCCGCCCTGGCGGGACTGCCGCGGACCCTGGTGGAGCGGGCCGGGGAGGTCCTCGGCGGACTGGAGCGGCAGCGGCCCTTGGGGACGCTGGCGGCGGGGTCGGCCCAGCTGGCGCTGCCCCTGGAGGCGAGGCACCCCGTGGTGGAGGAGCTCCAGCAGCTGGAGCTCGACGGCATGACGCCGATGCAGGCCCTGGAGAAGCTCGCCGCCTGGCAGCGCCGGGCCGCGGGGGAAGGGCCCTGATCGCGGCCCCGGCGGCCCCGGGCGGAGCTCGGATCCGGCTGCTCCCGCCCGAGGTGGCGGACGCGATCGCCGCCGGAGAGGTGATCGAGCGCCCCGCGTCGGTCGTGAAGGAGCTGGTGGAGAACGCCCTCGACGCCGGCGCCCGGCGGATCACCGTCGAGATCGAGGCCGGCGGGGCCGACCTGGTCCGCGTGGTGGACGACGGCGCCGGCATGAGCCCGGGGGAGCTGGCCCTGGCCTTCTCCCGGCACGCCACCAGCAAGCTGGCCCGCGTCGAGGACCTGAGTCACATCTCCACCTTCGGCTTCCGCGGGGAGGCCCTGGCCAGCATCGCCGCGGCCGCCGACGTGGTCGCCGTCTCCCGTCCCCCGGACCTGGACCGGGGCACCCGGCTGGAGCTGGTCGGCTCCAGCCCCCGCCGCAGCGCGCCCACGCCGGCCCCGCCCGGGACCGCCGTCGACGTCCTCCGCCTCTTCTCCAGGACACCGGCGCGGCGCCGCTTCCTGCGCAGCCCGAGGAGCGAGGCGGCGGCCTGTCTGCGCGTGGTGGAGGAGGCGGCGCTGGGCCGTCCCGAGGTGGCCTTCGAGCTCCTCAACCAGGGGCGGCGCACCTTCAGCGCTCCCGGCCGGGGGGGTCTCTTCGCGGCCGCCAGGGCGGTCTGGGGAGGCATCGACCCGGAGCGGCTGCTGACCGTCTCCTCGGAGCAGGACGGGGTGAGCGTGTCGGGGCTGCTGGGGTCGCCCGAGCTGGCCCGCGGCGATCGGCAGGCACTGGTGCTGCTGGTGGACGGCCGCCGCGTCCACCAGCGCTCCCTGGCGGCCGCGGTCGAGGGTGCCTTCCGCGGCCTGCTTCCGGTCGGTCGGTACCCCCTGGCGGTGCTGGACCTGCGCTGCCCCCCCGACGAGGTGGACGTCAACGTCCACCCGGCCAAGCGGGAGGTCCGGCTGCGGCGCGAGGGGCAGGTCTTCGAGGCCCTCCAGCGGGCCTGCTGGGAGACGCTCCAGCGGGCCCCGGCGAAGCCGCTCTCGGTGGACCTTGTCAGGGAGCCCTTCGCCGGCCCGCCGGCTCCGCCCACGGGGCTGGCTCTGGGTGAGCAGCTGCCCGAGAGCCCGCCGCGGGCGGTCAGCGACGGACCGCTGCCGGGCTCGCTGGCCGAGGCCGCGGGCTGGCGCTACCTGGCCCAGGCCCGGCGCCGCTACCTGGTGGCGGAGACCGGGCACGGGATCGCGCTTCTCGACCAGCACGCGGCCCATGAGAAGGTCATCTACGCCAGGGTGCTGGAGCGGCTGCGCTCCGAGGCCGCCGGGCCGGCACCCCAGCAGGGTCTGCTGGAGCCGCTGCTCTTGGAGGTGGGCGGCGGCGGGGTGCAGCGCTGGGAGGCCATGGCGGCGCTGCTGGACCGAGCCGGGTTCCGGCTCACGGCCTTCGGGGAGCGGACCGTTCGCTGCAGCGCGGCCCCGGTCGGGACCAGCCCGGGGTCTCTTCCGGAACTGCTCCGCGAGCTCCTCAGCGGAGAGGCCCCGGCCGGCTCGGAGCTCGAGATGCACCGGACCGCCGCCGCCATCGCCTGCCACAGCGCCGTCCGCTTCGGCGACCGGGTGGGCCAGGAGGAGGCGGAGAGGCTGCTCCGGGACCTGGCCCTTACCCCGGGAGGGATCACCTGTCCCCACGGCAGGCCCGCGGTCCTCTTCCTCTCCGAGGCGACCCTGCTGGCGTCGTTCGGCCGCAGATGACGACGGCCGCCGACGCCGGCGCTCGCGGGCTCCAGGTGGTGGCCGTGATGGGCGCCACGGCCACGGGAAAGACGGCGCTCGCCGTCGAGCTCGCCCGGCGGCTCGGTGGGGAGCTGGTGAACGCCGACTCCCGCCAGGCCATCGCCGAGCTCTCGGTGGGCACCTGCAAACCGACCGAGCGGGAGCTGCGGGGGGTTGCCTGCCACGGGCTCGACTGGGCTCACCTGGGAGCCCCCTTCACGGTCGCCGACTTCTGTGCCCAGGCGACACCCTGCGTGGAGCAGATCCTGGGACGGGGCCAGTTGGCCATCGTGGTGGGGGGGAGCGGGCTCTACGTCCGCTCCCTGCTGCGGGGCTTCGACTTCGGGGTCGTCGGGCCACCGCCGCTAGCCCCCCCGCGGGGGGGACGTGGTGGCGGATCGCTGGCCCGCGATCTGGCGGACCTGGACCGGCTCCGGAGCGGGCCTGTCCCGGGGCTGGACCGGCGGAACCCGAGGCGCGTCCGGCGCGCCCTGGAGCTGGCCCGGGCCGGAGCCGTCGCCGGCCTCCGGGATCCCGGCTGGCGGGTGTCAGAGCTCGCCTGCGGCCTCGGGCCGGGCCCGCTGCGGGCCCGCATCGAGGCGCGCGCAGAGCGCCTCCTGGGGCCGCCGCTCATGGCCGAGGTGCTCTCCCTTCGGGCCGAGGGGCGCCGGGCGGAGGAGCTCTCCGGGGCCGCCATCGGCTATGCCGAGGCGCTGGACTGGATCGAGGGGCGGTGCTCCCGCGCCGAGGCGCTGCGGCGCCTGGTGCAGCGCACCTGGCAGTACGCCAGGGCCCAGCTCACCTGGCTCCGGCGGGAGCCCGGGCTGGTCTGGTTGGACGCCGGGGGCAGTTACCAGGAACTGCTGGGACGGGCCCTCCAGAGCCTGGATCAGCAGGCCGCCGCGGTCGCCCCGTGAGGGTCTTCGACGAGTTCCGGCGGAGCCAGCGCGAACGCGCCTACATGCTCGGCTGGGTGGGCTCCGAGCGCTCCCTGGGCGAGGTCGAGCTGGAGATGGACGAGCTCGGCGAGCTGGCCCGGACGGCCGGGGCGGAGGTGGTGGGCTCGGAGGTCCAGAAGCGGCCCCAGGTGGACCCCGGGCTCTTCTTCGGGCGGGGCAAGGTGGCGGAGCTGCGCGAGCTGCGGCAGAGCCTGGACTTCGGCCTTCTCATCACCAACGACGACCTCTCACCGCGGCAGCAGCACAATCTGGAGCGCGAGCTGGACGTCTCGATCGTGGACCGCAGCGCCCTCATCCTCGACATCTTCGCCCAGCACGCCCGCTCCCGCGAGGGCCGGATCCAGGTCGAGGTGGCGCAGCTGCAGCACCTCATCCCACGGCTTGAGGTTTCGACCCGGCTCTCCCGGCTGGGCGGCGGCATCGGGACCCGCGGGCCCGGCGAGCAGAAGCTGGAGACCGACCGGAGGCGCATCCGCCAGCGGCTGCGCTCGCTGCGCAAGGAGCTGACCCAGCTCCAGGAGGAGCGCGGCTTGCACCGGGCGGGCAGGCGTCGGGTGCCCTTCCGCACCGCCTGCCTCGTCGGCTACACCAACGCCGGCAAGTCGACGCTGCTGAACGCCCTGACCAGCGGCGGCGCCCGCTCCGAGAACCAGCTCTTCGCCACGCTGGACCCCACCACCCGGGCGCTCCGCTTGCCCACCGGGCAGCCCTGTCTGCTGGTGGACACGGTGGGGTTCATCCAGAAGCTGCCGCGGGAGCTGGTGGCCGCCTTCCACGCCACCCTGGAGGAGCTCGACTCGGCGGACCTCATGATCCACGTCCTGGACGCCAGCCGGCCCGGGGCCGAGGCCCGGCTGCAGGCGGTGCAGGCGACGCTCGACCAGCTGGGACTGGCCGACCGTCCCCTGATGCTGGCCATCAACAAGGTCGACCTGCTCTCGCCTCTGGCGCGGCGACGCCTGGCCGCCTTCGGGCGGGAACCCTACCTCGAGGTGGTCCTGGTCAGCGCCACCACGGGCGAGGGGCTGGACCAGCTGCGGCGAGCCGTGGACGGCGCCCTGGGGCGGGAGCTGACGCCCCTGCGCGCCACCATCCGGTACGACAACCTGGAGGTGCTGAGGCGGTGGCGCCGATGGGGCGTCGTGGAGGAGGAGGAATTCACCGACGAGGGGGTCCGCGTCAGCGGGCGCGTCCCCGAGTCGATGGCCCAGGAGCTGCGCCGGGAAGCCGGGCCTGCCCTCAGGGACGGAGCAGCCGAATGACCGCGGTCACTCTCCCCTCGACGGTCGCGTCGGGGACGACGATCGGCTCGTAGGCGGGGTTGGCAGGCTGAAGCCGGACGTGACCGCTCTCTCGGTAGAGCCGCTTGACCGTGACCTCACCCTCTCCCGTGGCCTCGCTCTCCAGCCGGACCACGGCGAGGCCGCCCTGGGGGACGTCGGAGCCGGGCCGGACCACCACCATGTCCCCATCGAGGATCCCGTCCTCGATCATGCTGTCGCCGCGGACCCGGAGCAGGAAGGAGCCGTCCGAACCGCCGAGGTCGCGACCGAGGGCCACGTGGTCCTCGACGTTCTGCTCGGCCAGCAGCGGGGCCCCGGCGGCGACCTCGCCGACCAGGGGCAGGTAGAGCACGTTGTCCGCGGCTCCCATGGGCTGGGATCCGGTCAGGAGCACGGTCCGGGACTTGGTCGGGTCGCGGCGGATCAGGCCCCTCTTCTCGAGCACGTTGAGGTGGTTCTGGACGGTGGAACTGGAGCTGAGTCCGACGGCCCGGCCGATCTCCCGGACCGAGGGCGGGTAGCCCCCGTCGCGCGAGCGAGAGCGCAGGTAGTCGATGATCTCCTGCTGGCGGGGGTGCAGCCCTTCTGGCATGTAGTGGCTCCCGACTGGGGGTCGGCCCTGGAACGGCGCCCCCGGAACAAATGATCGGCGAAGATGGTAGCAGCACCCTGCTGACGATGCAAACGGCTGTTCGATGCGGTCCGGGCATCCGCCTGGCGGTGCCGGGGTGATGGGGGAGGCGGCGGGCCGTCCCCTCATCGTCGGCCACCGCGGGGCGCGAGCCGAGGCCCCCGAGAACACGCTGGCGGGGTTCGACCACGCTGCCGCGGCCGGCGCGGACATGGTCGAGTTCGACGTCTGGTCGTGCCTCGGCGGCGAGGTGGTCGTGATCCACGACGGCGCCGTCTCGGGTCAGGCCGTCGGGTCCCTGGACAGGCTGGCCCTGAGCCGGCTCTGTGGCCACGCGGTGCCGCTCCTGGAGGAGGTGCTGGAGCTGCTCCGCGGACGCATCGGGATCGACGTCGAGATCAAGGACCCGGGCGCGACCCAGGGCGTCGTGACCCAGCTGCGGGATCTTTGGCGCGGCTCCCCGCCGCTGGTCTCGTCCTTCCTCCCGGATGTCCTGGCCGAGGTGCGAGCCCGGGAGCCGCTGCTGCCGCTCGGGCTGATCACGGCTGCGCCCCTGGGCCGGGGGGCGGCAGCCGATCTCGTTGACGGGGCCCGCAGCCTCGGGGTCTCGCATCTCGTCCTCTACCACCGCCTGCTTCGGCCTCACGTGGTCCGGCGGGCGCTCCAGGCCGGGCTGCGGGTCGTGCCCTGGACCGTCAACCGGCCCGGGGAGCTGCGCCGGCTGCTGGGTCGGCCCGATCTCTGGGCGCTGGTGACCGACCGCCCCACGCTGGCCTCGCGGCTGCGACGGGAGGCCGCCGGCGGCCGGGAGGAAGGGGGCCCAGGAGAAGGCTGAGCGCCGGGAGTGACCTGTTCACCCGGGGCCGGAGGGGCTGAGCGGGTGGCGCCGGTGGAGGGGCGGGGGAGGGCCGCGACGGACCGGAGCGAGAAACTCCAGTGTTTTGATAGAGTATCGACCCGCATGGCGCGGGAGAGGGCCCGAGCAGGTAGGCGATTGGCATCTTTCGTCCTGGCGGCTGGGCGACAGCGGGGCTTGAAGCGGGGAGGAGGCGGCTGGCCGGCGCCGGCCGAGGCAGCGATGAGTCGAATCGGCCCCGGTGAAGGGCGCCCGGCTGGCGTGAGGCCCGCCCCCGGATCCGCCGCCGGAGGCCCAACGACCGCCTGTCGCCGCCTTCGGCTTCGGCAGGGCTCGGCTGGTCCTCGGGGCCGGCTCTCGACCTGTAGCCGAGGTGTCGGGCCGCACCTGCGGTAGTCCTGGCCCTCCGAGTCCATCAACCGAGTCCCAAAACGGAGGCACTCTCAGTTGCAGCCAAGCGCGCCGAGGCCACGCCGTTCCAGCGCCGGACCAGCCCCGCCCC
>JASHRA010000144.1 GCA_030038765.1 Candidatus Dormiibacterota bacterium
GCGCGGTCCTGCGCGTCTCCTCCTGCAGCTGGTCCAGGCTGCGACCGTGCGTGCCACCATCACGGGGAGGTGGTTCAGGAGTTCGCTCACGTATACCCTCGGCGCCGGCCGCGGACGGAGGCGGCCGACCTGGCACAGGAGTTCGCGGTCCGGCTCTCTCCCCTACTCCGTCCCGAGCCGGAGGATCTCTTGGAGGGCCTACGGATCTTCCGGATGGAGCCCAGCTTCGGGGCCTTCGACGCCGTCCTGGCAGCGACGGCCTGGCGGCGAGGCTGCGCCCTCACCTCCGCCGACCGGTCCTTCCGATCCGTGGACGGACTCATCTGTCTGGACCTGTCCGCCCCCACCTTCCTGGCCCAGGCCTCCACCGTTCCCTGATCAGCCCGGGGCGCGGTCTCGCTCGGCAGCGGTGATGGTCCCGGACCCGCTCTCTCGCCGCAGGACCGAACGGACCTCGCCCCGTCCCACGTCGTAGACCCAGCCCGAGACCGGGATGTGCTCCGAGAGCGCGCCCGAGGCGAGCAGGAGCCCGACGTCCTCCTCCACCGTCCTCTCGGGCTGGGAGACGGCCCGCCCGGCCAGCTCCCCGGCGTCCACCCCGGCGCGACCGGCGATCAGGGCCGCCACCTCGGGCTGGGCCAGGATGACGGAGGCGCATTCGGTGTGGTGGACGACCACGACCTCGAACCAGGGACCCGCCGGGGAGCGGGACTCGACCAGGTAGCTGAGGAAGGCGAGGTCGGCGAGCACGCCCGGGGTCACGCGTCCCCCCACCGTTCGGGCGACCAGCGCGTCCCCCAGGTCGAGCTCGAAGAAGGCGGCCGGGTCGGTGCGGGGATCGACGCAGCTGACGACGAAGAGGCCCTGCCGGGTGAGGAAGGCGGGGCTGGGCACCCGCAGGTGGGCCCCGCTGCTGGCGAAGTGGCGGTTGCGCGCCCTCAGCTCCGAGATGTCGGCCATGGCTCCTCCCCGCACCCGCCGCTGCCAACGAGGGTACCCGCCCAGGGCCGGCGTGGGCATCGGGACCCGGGCCGCACGCGGCGGCTCGATGGCTCAGGCGGGAGACGGACCCGCAGCGCTGGCCGCAGCCTCCCGCAGGGCCTCCCGGGCGGCGGCGCTGATGGCTCGGGCGCTGCTCTCGATGTCACGCTCGGAGGTGGCCCAGCCGGAGACGCTGATCCGCATCGCCGGACGCCCCTTCCAGATCGTCGTGCCGCACCAGCAGGTGCCGTCCTGCTGCACCCGCTCCGCCATCGCCAGGGTCAGCTGGTCGGAGGCGGCGCGCACCAGCACCTGGTTCAGGACGACGTCGTTGACCACCTCGAGGCCGTCCCCGGAGAGCCGCTCCCCCATCTCCCGGGCACGGGAGCAGGAGCGCTGGACCAGCTCCCGCACTCCCCGGCGACCGAGTGTGCGCAGCACCGCCCAGACGTCGACCTGGCGCGCCCGCTGGGACGCCTGGGGAGTGTGGTGCATGGCCTCGAAGCCCACGTCCGGAGGCAGGTAGCCGGCGGAGACGGCGAGGGACCGACGGAGGTCCTCGGGGCGCTTCACCAGGCAGATGCCGCTGTCGTAGGGGACGTTGAGCCACTTGTGGGCGTCGACGGCCCAGGAGTCGGCGTCGGTGAGTCCGGCGGTGAGGTGGGCGCGTCCAGGGTCGGCCAGCGCCCAGAGGCCGAAAGCGCCGTCGACGTGGACCCAGGCGCCGATCTTCCGGGCCCAGGCGACGACCTCGGGGAAGGGATCGAAGGCACCGGTGTTCACCTCCCCCGCCTGGGCACAGATCACGGCCGGCGCCGCGATCCCGGAGGGGAGCCGGTCCGCCCGCATCCGACCCTGGTCATCGCTGGGGACCCGGACCACGCGCTCTCGCCCGAGCCCGATCAGGCCCAGCGCCCGCACCAGCGTCGAGTGGGCGTTCTCCCCGATCACCACGGTCAGCTCCGGGGCACCGAAGAGTCCCCGCTGGGGGGCGTCCCAGCCGGCCCGGGAGAGTTGCTGGTCCCGGGCCGCGGCCAGGGCGGTGGCGTTGGCCATGGCGGTGCCGGTGACGAAGACCGCCGCCGACCCCGGCGGCAGTCCCAGGAGGTCCGTCAGCCAGCGGGTCACCACCTCGTGGAGACGCGCCGAGACAGGCGACATCACCGGCAGGGCGGCGTTCTGGTCCCAGGCGGTGGCCAGCCAGTTGGCCGCCAGCGCCACCGGCAGGGAGCCGCCGATGACGAACCCGAAGTAGCGGCCACCGGCGCTGGCCACGGTCGCCGGTGACCCCACCTCGTCGAGGAGGGCCAGGGTCTCCCCCGCCTCGTGGCCAGCCTCCGGCAGCGGCTCGTCGAGCCGGGCGAGCTGCTCCAGGGCGGCGGCCTCGGGCGTCACCCGGCGCTCCCCGAGCCCGGCCAGGTAGCGCTGGGCTCGCTCGGCCGCCCCCCTCAGCAGGGGACCGGGGTCGGCGGTGGGCGGGTCCTCGTCGCTCAAGCTGCTGCCGCCTCCACCCCACTCGCCCGGGCGACGACGCCGGCCTCCCGGGCTGAGCCCCCTCTCGGCCGGCGCGCGCTCCCCACGCCGGCGAGCATAAGCTGCCGCCGGCGCTGGATGGGCCCGGGGCGGCCCCTGCCCGGTATCGCACAGGACAGCGCGGGAGGAGCCCGAGGTGACCCAGAGCCGTGCCGGAGCTCCCCAGGCGCGCAAGCTCGGGCTCCGGCCGGGGCAGCGGACCTGCCTCGACCACGCCCCACCGGGATGGGCACTGAGCGAGCCGCCGGAGGGTCTGCTCCGGGCCAACTCACCGGACCAGGCCGACCTGGTCGTGAGCTTCTTCACCGCCTCCGACCAGCTTCCCCAGAGACTCCCGCAGCTGGTCCGCGCGATCTTCCCCGACGGCGCGCTCTGGGTCGCCTGGCCCCGGCGGGCGGGCGGCCACCAGAGCGACCTCACCGACTCTCTGGTGCGACGCCAGGCGCTCCCCCTCGGCGTCGTCGACGTCAAGGTCGCCGCCATCGACCGGGACTGGTCGGGACTGAAGCTCGTCTGGCGGCGCGGGGACCGAGGCGCCAGCTGAGCACGAGCTGCCGGCGGAGCGCCGTGCCCGCCACCGGGCCCGGACGTGTCCGCCGGGCAGCGGCCGCAACACCCCTGCCTGCGATAACACTTATTTGTGTTATCTCCGTCGTCTGTGTATGATGCTCAGATGCCCAGCGATGCCGAGCTGACCTTCGCCGACCACGCCGGCCGCTTCTACTCAAGGCGCTACGGGATGGCACCCATGGTCGGCCGGCTGGTGGGCTACCTGGCCGTCTGCGACCCGCGCGAGCAGAGCATCGGCGAGCTGGCCGAGGCCCTGCTGGCGAGCCGGAGCGCGATCACGGGTGCGGTGAACAGCTTGGAGAGCCTGGGCGTGATCCGGCGCTATCGACCAGCCGGGGAGCGGAGCGACCGCGTCTGCATCGACATCTCCTCCCCGAGGGCCATGGGCTTCGATGTCTCCGAGTACCGGGAGCAGCACGAGCTGGCCCAGGAGGGACTCCGTCTGCTGGGTGACGCGCCAGCGGAGCGCAAGCAGATCCTCCTGGCCTGGTCCGCTTTCGCGTCCTGGCTGGTGGAGCGTCTTCCCGCGCTGGAGCAGGAGTGGAGGCGGCGGCAGGAGGAGATGAGTGCCTCGGGCGGAGCCAGCAGCGAGCAGCTGGGCCGGGGGCCGAGGGGCGGCCGGCGATGAGCGACCGGCCCATAGACGAGGGGATCGTGGCCCAGGGCGTGTGCAAGTCCTTCGGCGCCCAGCTGGCGCTGGACAACGTCAGCCTGTCGGTGGAGCGCGGCGCGATCTACTCCCTGCTTGGTCCCAACGGAGCCGGGAAGACGACGCTGGTCCGCATCCTGTCGACGCTGATCCCCGCCGACTCCGGCGCCGTCCATGTCGCCGGTCACGACCTGCTCTCGGATCCCGACGGGGTCCGGGCCGCCATCGGGGTCACGGGACAGTTCTCCGCGGTGGACAACCTGCTCACCGGCGCCGAGAACCTGCGCCTCATGGCCGACCTGCGCCACCTCGGCCGCCGGGAGGGCCAGCGCCGGATCGGGGAGCTCCTGGAGCAGTTCGACCTGACCGCCGCCGCGGATCGGCCCCTGTCGACCTACTCCGGCGGGATGCGGCGCCGCCTCGACCTGGCCATGACCCTCGTGGGCCAGCCGAAGGTGATCTTCCTCGACGAGCCCACAACCGGGCTGGACCCGCGCAGCCGCCTGATCATGTGGGATATCGTCCGCCAGCTGGCGTCGGCCGGGGTGACCGTGCTGCTGACGACCCAGTACCTGGACGAGGCTGACCGGCTCGCCGACCGGATCGCGGTGCTCGACCAGGGCCGGATCGTGGCCGAGGGAACGCCGGCCGAGCTGAAGGGCCGCGTCTCCGGCGGCCACGTGAGAGCCCACTTCGCCCGTCTCGACCTGCTGCGAGCCGCGGCCCACCTGATCCCGGCCGGCGCCCCCGACGAGGAGCAGCTGGTCCTGCAGGTTCCCGCCGACGGCTCGGTGGAGTCGCTGCGCCAGCTGCTGGAGGAGCTGCACCGGGCTGACATCGACGTGGACCGTCTCTCCATCCACACGCCGGACCTCGACGACGTCTTCCTCGCCGTCACCGGGAGTCATGTGAGCGGCCAGCGGAACCCGGCCCATCCGGCGCGGGGAGCGGACGCGGCGTGACCCCGTTCAGCAACGCCCTCAGCGATTCGCGCGTCATGCTGCGGCGCAACCTCAAGCACCAGCTGCGCTACCCGTCCATGACCGTGATGCTCCTCGGCATACCGATCATCCTCCTGCTGCTCTTCGTCTACGTCTTCGGCGCCGAGCTTGGCGCTGGGCTGAGCTCGCGCGGCGGGCGCGGCGCCTACCTCGACTACGTGGTGCCGGGGCTGCTGCTCATCACCGTCGCCTCCGCCGTCCAGGGCACCGCGATCTCGGTGGCGATGGACATGACCGGCGGCATCATCGACCGCTTTCGGACCATGGCCATCGCGCGCGCCTCGGTGCTCACCGGCCACGTGCTCGGCAGCGTGCTCCAGACCCTCGCCGCCATGGCCGTACTGCTTGGGGTCGCCTTCGGGCTCGGCTTCCGCTCCAGCGCCGGGCCCCTCGGGTGGCTGGGCGCCATAGGCGTGCTCGCCCTCTTCTCCTTCGCGCTGATCTGGCTGGCGGTGGCTCTCGGCCTCGCCGCCAAGAGCGTGGAGACGGCCAGCAACACGCCGATGATCCTCATCCTGCTGCCCTTTCTCGGCAGCGGCTTCGTGCCCACCGCGACCATGCCGACGGGGCTGCGCCAGTTCGCCGAGTACCAGCCCTTCACTCCGGTCGCGGACACGGTGCGGGGACTGCTGGACGGCAGCGGCGGCGGCGACCACGCCCTCGCCGCCATCGCCTGGAGTCTCGGCATCGCCGCGGTCGGCTACGCCTGGGCCGTTCGCCTCTACAACCGGCGCCGGGCGGCTGCCCCCGCCTGACCACACACGGTGGACGCAGACGGCGTCTCCGAAGACGCCGCCGCTGCTGAGCCGGAGCGGCAGACCCGACCGCCTGGCAAGAGTGGGTCCAGTCGCCTCGTGGCCAAGGTGACGCTGGCTCTCCCCGCCGACCTCCCGCGAGCTCCGCGATCTCGTCCCCCGCTGGCTGGCGTGTGTCCCAGCGGAGGCGGTGCTCGGGAGTTGCACCAGCGCCGCGGCAGGGTGCGAGGGGGGGTCGGAGCGATCGCTCCCGCTGAGGGCGAGATCAGAGGCAAGTGGCGTCGGCCAGGCTGGCCCTGCGCATCACCTTGGTGGGCGGGATACATGTGTCCGCACGTGCTACCTTGCCCTCATGGCGCGATCGGTCTCGGTCCGAGAGCTGCGCAACACCATGAGTGAGGTGCTCAGGCAGGTCGAGGGTGGCGAGCGACTGACGGTCACCGTCGACCGCCGCCCCATCGCCGAGATCGTGCCGCTGCCCCGCCGACGCGCCGTACCGCTGGCCGAGGCACTCGCTGTCCTGGCCCGTCAGCCGGCAGACCGCAGGCTCGTCGGCGACCTGCGCGGTGCGCTGTCAGAAGCGACCGACGATCTATGAGGGCGTTTCTGGACACATCGTTCTTCGTCGCCACGGAGTCGGGGCGCCCTCTCGGCAGCCTGGACCAGGTGACCGAGACCGAGGTCTCGGTGGTCACGCTGGCCGAGTTGGCGGTCGGCGTGCTCATGGCCAGCGACGCCACTCGGCCGGCGCGGCTCGCAACGCTTTCGACCGTCGAGTCGACGTGGGATCCGCTTCCGGTCGATGCCGCAGTGGCGCGCCAATTCGCCGGGATCGTCGCCGCCCTGCGCACCGCCGGGCGCCGGGTTCCTATCCGGGAGGCCCTGGTGGCTGCCACCGCCCTGGTCGAGCGGATACCCGTCGTCACCCAAGACCACGACTACGACCCCATCCCCGGGCTCGAAGTCGTCCGTGTCTGATCAACGGCTCGTCCCGACCAAGTTCCGCTTCCCCACTGCCGGTGAGGAGATGTTCCACCCCCTGCGGTCGGCCGCCGTCACCTTCGACCAACGACTCCGAGCCGAGATCAGCGAGGCGGACCTCGCGGGTTTCGAACAGGTGCCAGAGGGCATCGTCCGACACGTCGGGGATGGCGGCGAGCGCGAAGGGGCCCAGCCTCGGGACGCCACCGACTAGAGAGCGCCGCCGGACGCGGGTCCGGCACAACGGCAACATCTCAGCCAGCAGCGGATCGCCGCCGAGCAAGGAGCACAGCATGGGCAAGCTGATCGTGACCGAGTTCTTGACGCTCGACGGAGTAGGCCAGGCGCCGGGAAGGCCCGACGAGGATCGCGACGGCGGGTTCGCCCACGGCGGGTGGCAAGCACCGGTCGCGGACCAAGAGATGGGTGAGGTCGTGTTCGAGCAGGCCCGGAGCATGGACGCGCTGCTGCTCGGGCGGAGGACCTACGAGATCTTTGCCAGCTACTGGCCGACCGCTCCTCAGGAGATCCCCTTCACCGACCTGCTCAACGGGGCGCCCAAGTACGTCGCCAGCCGAACCCTGACCGGTCCCCTCTCCTGGCACGGCTCGACGCTCATCGCCGACGACCTGGCAGAGCGCGTCACTCAGATCAAGCGAGATCACGGCGAGGTCCACGTCATCGGCAGCCTCGACCTGCTGCAGTCCCTCCTCCGCTTCGGCCTCGTCGACCGCATCGACCTCTGGCTGCACCCGGTGCTCCTGGGGACCGGCAAGCGGGTCTTCGCCGACGGGACCGTGCCCACGGCGCTGCGGCTCACCCAGTCGGTGACGTACCCGAGCGGCACACTGCATCTCACCTACGACACCGACGGCATGCCCACGTACGGCGACCTCGGGGCCGAGGAGCCATCAGCCGGTGCCGACCACTAGCCCGTTCAGGGTATGGACGACGCTGCCACGCCGACTGTTGGTGGCGGGATCTGTGATCGTCGGCACTGTGCACCTCAGCGCACCGCTGTCCTTTGGCGAGCACCAGGCGGAGTGGGACGCCCCCATAGGCGGCGGAATTAGCGTGCCGGGCAAGTCGGTACCCGTGGGATGGTGTCGACTGCCACTGGCTGGTGTGGCTGTCCGGGGTACTTTCTCCGCGCAACATCCCATTTCGATCCGGCTGTTCGTCGGCGCTGACCCCATCGACGGCGACCCAGCCTCGCCCTCAGTCTCTCCGGGCAGATACGACGTGATCGTGAAGACCCGGGTCACGATTGATTGGCAGCGCATCGACGTCGTCTCGGTAGGACCTCAAGTGGAAGTGACCACTTGATCGCGAGCCCCCAAGGTCCACCTCTCCAGAAGTGTGGCTGGACCCCCTCAAGTAGGCCCAGGCAGGCCGTCAACCGGTTGCGGGTGCGACGGGAACGGAACGTGAAGGCGTCCCAAGCGCTTGCTGTGCCTCTTCGGAGGTACTGGCCCGGCCCACAGCGTGGTCTTGGTTCTGCCACCGGCGTAGCCGGAGCACGCCATGCGCTCCCTCAGGGAGCCGTCCATCGGCGACCGCCGTGCGACCCGATCTGGTGGGGTTGTTGTCAGGTTCTGTTTCGGAGCCTCGGCGACTTCGCGAAAGTCGCTGATTCGGCCTATCGACGTAGTACCTGTACACGCTCCTACCGGAATTCTGTACACGCCCCCGGCTGATCTCGGACCGACTTCGGGCACAGAGATGCCCGACTACGACCAAGCCCTGATTTCCAGCCCAAGATTCGGTGGCCCTAGGCCAGCTCACGGGCGACCTGCTCCGGGGCCTTGGGGCAAGTCACATTGGCCTTCCTCGCCTGCTCGTCGTGCTGCAGAAACAGGAGAGTCAGAGGTGTTGCTATGGGAGAGTATGAGATGCAGATATGGTAGAGCGTCCTGATGGCCAGTGGAACTCAGTTCGGTAGAGGCTATGTGAGGCGGATTCTGGACGACGAACTGGACGAGTTGATTCCTCACCTCCCCGCGGTTCTCCTTGACGGACCGAAAGGCGTGGGGAAGACCGAGACTGCCCTCCAGCGGTGCCGCACCGTCCGGCGCCTTGACATAGATCTCGACCGTGCGGTGGTCGAGGCGGACCCGATGGTCATAGCCGACGACCCTGCTCCGGTGCTCCTCGATGAGTGGCACCGAGTGCCCTCGGTATGGAATACCGTGCGACGACTGGTTGATCAGAACCCGTCGAGCGGACACTTCGTCCTAACGGGTTCACCTCCCACGGCGGGGTCCCACTCCGGGGCGGGCGGATTACCACCGTGCGCATGCGTCCCCTGACGCTCACCGAGCGAGGTGTAGCGGTGCCGTCGGTCTCACTCCGCGAGCTCGCCGGCGGCGAACGCGCTCCCCTTAGTGGAAGATCCTCCTTGCGCCTCCGCGACTATATGGGCGAGATAATCGCGGGAGGCTTCCCAAGCCTGCGCGGGATACCCCGCCGCGCACTCATGGCCCAGATCGACGGCTAACTTGAGCGGATCGTCGAGCATGATCTTCCCGAGGCCGGATTTGCAGTGCGGCGCCCCGCTACAGTACGGACCTGGCTGAGAGCCTACGCGGCTGCCACCGGCACCACTGCTTCGTGGGAGACAATTCGGGATGCAGCGACCAGCGGGATAGTCACTAGGCCTGCCAAGGAGACCGCAGCGGGGTATTCGGAATTACTGAGGGCGCTGCGGATTTTGGACCCCGTGGAGGCGAGGCTTCCCACTCGGAATCACGTCTCCCGGCTGACCGGGGCGCCCAAGCACCACCTTGCAGATCCGTCACTCGCGGCACGGCTCCTAGATAGAACCGAGAACCACCTCATTGCTGGAGACGAGGGCGAGAGTGTGATACCCCGAGACGGCACGCTGCTGGGCGGACTCTTCGAGTCGCTGGTAGCTCTTTCTGTCCGCACCTTCGCTCAGTCGATCGAGGCCAAGACCTATCACTTGCGCACTGAAGGCGGGCGTCATGAGATCGATCTCGTTGTCGAGACTAGCGATGGTGTTCTTGGCATCGAGGCGAAGCTCGGCACGGCCCCAAGCGACCGCGACGGCAGGCACTTGGTGTGGCTCCGAGAGCGGCTTGGCAAGGGACTTCTTGACGCAGTGATCATCACCACTGGCGCCGAAGCCTATCGAAGACGCCACGGGATAGCCGTGATTCCACTCGCGCTTCTCGGCCCTTGACCGCGGCCTCCTTCAAGGGCTGATCGACCAGCTGTACCAACCTTGCAACTAACTTTGCAACAACCCTGGTGGAGGCGCCGGGAATCGAACCCGGGTCCGAGAGCGCGTCCCGCGAGACCTCTACGTGTGTAGCCCGGGATTTGCTCTCGCCTGACGGGCGCCCCCGGACGGGCTCCCGCTCGGCCAGCCTCAGCTTGCGTCCCCGGCGACGCTGAGGCGCCGCCGCCGGGCGAGCCGGCTGTATTAGCGTCGGGTCCGGAGGCCGTCGGCGCTCCTCCGGTCGACGTCGGGCCTAGGCCCGAGCTTTTGGCTTGGCTGCTAGATCAGATCAGGCAGCGTAGGCCAGAGCCGGTTGGCTCGAGTGGTTGGCAGTTAATGCCTTTCCCGGTTTTACGAGCCCGGGGCTCGACACGCCATCTCGCAACCCACGTTCCCGTCGAAGCCACACGCCCCCACGAGAGGTTGCAGGAGGACTATACCCCCGTCCTCAGCTCCCGACGCAGGCCGCGCTCGATCTGCCGCCTCGCCTCCCGCTCCGCCACCGCCTGGCGCTTGTCGTAGGCGCGCTTGCCCCGGCCCACCGCCAGCTGCACCTTGACCCGGTTGTGGGAGAGGTGGAGGTCGAGGGGGACGACGGTGATCCCGGGCTGGCGGACCATCCCCTCCAGGTGGGCGATCTCGCGCCGGTGCAGGAGCAGGCGCCGGGGCCTCCCCGGCTCGTGGTTCTGCCGGTTACCGAACTCGTACTGCTGGATGTGGGCGCCGTGGAGCCAGGCCTCCCCCCGCTCCAGGCGGACGTAGGCGTCGGTGATCTGGGCACCCCCCTGGCGCAGGGAGCGGACCTCGGTCCCGATCAGCGCGATGCCGGCCTCGAACTGGTCCAGGATGGAGTAGAGGTGACGCGCCCGGCGGTTCCGCGCCAGCAGCTTGGGCGTCTCCGGCTCAGCCAAGCTCCAGCCCCTCCCGTGGCCCCCTCCCCCTGCCCCTGAGGAAGGCGACCGGGCTCATGGCCCGGCCCCCGGGCGGCTGGACCAGCTCGACCCGGAAGGCGCCCTCTCCGGTCTGGAGCAGGAGCCAGTCCGGGCCGCGCTCCAGGACGGCGCCCGGGGGCAGGGCCCGCTCCTCACCCGGCTCCTCCCCGGCCCCGCCCCGGAGCAGCTTGACCCGCTGACCCGCGAGCGGGACCGTGACCCCGGGCCAGGGCATCAGCGCCCGCAGCCGTCGCTCGATCTCCAGCGCCGGCCGCTCCCAGTCCAGCTCCCCGTCCCGGCGCCCCAGGCGGTGGCTGTAGGTGGCGCCGGACTCGAGCTGCGCCATCTCCTCCACCCCCTCCCCGCCGAGCCGGTCCAGGACCTGGACCAGGAGCTCGCCCCCGAGCACGGCGAGCCGCTCGCGGAGGTCCTCGGCGGTGGCCCGGGGCGGCATCGCCACCGGCTCCTGGGCGAGGATGGGCCCGGCGTCCATGCGCCGCTCCATGCGGAAGACGGTGACCCCGGTGCGGCTGTCCCCGGCCAGGATGGCGGCCGCCACCGGGGAGGCGCCCCGGTGGCGCGGCAGCAGCGAGGGGTGCACGCCGAGGCCGCCCTGGGGCAGGGCGGCGAGGATCGGGTCCGGCACCAGGAGGCCGTAGGCGGCCACCGCCAGCACCTCGGCCCCGGCCAGGGCCGGCGAGCGCCGCCACTGCTCCGGGTCCAGGCGCGGCGGCTGCTCCAGGGCCAGCCCCAGCTCCTCCGCCGCCTCCCGCACCGGCCGGGGCGCGGCCCCGCCCCGGCTGCCCCGGCGCTCCGGCGAGGTGAGCACGTCCACCACCTCGTGCGAGGAGCGGGCCAGTGCGCGCAGGACCGGCACCGAGAAGTCGGCGGAGCCGGCGAAGACCACCCGCACGATCGAACCTCCTACCAGGCCGCAGTGCCCGGCCGGGGGTCGGGCAGGGCAAGTTTCCCAGCCGACGCCGGGCCGGGGAGAGGCGGGGCCGCGCTCAGGCCGGGTCCACGTCGATGGCCCAGCCCCGGCCCTCGGGCAGGTGGGAGCGCACCGCCTCCAGCCGGGGGGAGCGGACGGTGAGCTGCCAGCGGTAGAGGGAGCGGAGCCGGGGGATGAAGGCGGGGCTCGGACCCAGTACCTCCACCGGGCTCCCCGCGAGGGCCTGGCGCAGCCGCTCCGCCTCCGCCTCCGCCTCCTGGCGCGCCGTCGCCTCGCGCTCCGCGCTCCGGGTCAGCACCAGGAGGCGGGTGAAGGGCGGGAAGCGGAGCTGGCGGCGCGCCTCCAGCTCCAGGGTGGCGAAGCCCTCGTAGTCGTGGGCGCTGGCCAACTGCACCGCCGGGTGCTCCGGGCTGTAGGTCTGGAGCACCACCTGGGCCGGCTCCCGGCCCCGGCCCGCCCGGCCCGCCACCTGGGTCAGCAGGGAGAAGGTGCGCTCGGCGGCCCGGAAGTCGGGGAAGTGGAGCGCGATGTCGGCGTTGACGATCCCCACCAGCTGGACGCCGGGCAGGTCCCAGCCCTTGGCCACCATCTGGGTGCCGATCAGGAGGTCGGCCTCGCGCCGGAGGAAGGCCTCGTAGATGCGGCGGTGCGCGCCCCGGTCCACCACCGTGTCCCGGTCCATGCGCAGGATCCGGGCCTCGGGCCAGAGCTCCCGGGCCTCGGCCTCGATCCGCTCCGTCCCCGCCCCCAGCGCCCGCAGCAGGCGGCTGCCACAGTTCTGGCAGAGCTCGGGGAGCTGGATCCGGTAGTCGCAGTAGTGGCAGGAGCAGGTCCGGCCGGCCTGGTGCAGGGTGAGCGAGACGGAGCAGTTGGGGCAGCCCAGGGCCTCGCCGCAGCTGCGGCAGAGGACCACGCTGGAGGTCCCCCGCCGGTTGAGGAAGAGGATCCCCTGCCCCCCGGCCGAGAGCGTCTCCGAGACCAGCTGGCTGAGCCGCCGGGAGAAGGGGGAGCGGTTGCCCCAGGCCAGCTCCTCGCGGAGGTCGACCACCTCCACCGGGGGCAGGGGACGGCCGCCGAAGCGGCCCGGGAGGCGGAGCAGGCGAAGACCCCGGCCCCGCACGGCCTGGTGGTAGCTCTCCAGCCTCGGGGTGGCGCTGCCCAGCACCACCGGGACCGAGAGCAGCCGGCCCAGGTGGCGGGCCACGTCCGCCGCCTCGTAGCGGGGCATGGCGTCGTACTGCTTGTAGGAGGAGGAGTCCTCCTCGTCCACGATCACCACGCCGGGCTCGGGCACGGGCGCGAAGACGGCGCTGCGGGAGCCCACCACCACCGGGGCCAGCCCCGCCCGCACCCGGCGCCACTCCCTCCCGCGGGCCGCCGGGGAGAGCCCGGAGTGGAGCACCGCCACCTGGCCCGGGAAGTGGGCCGCGAAGCGCCGCTCGGTCTGGGGCGTGAGCGAGATCTCGGGCACCAGCACGATGGCGCCCTTGCCCCGGGCCAGCGCCGCCTTGATGGCAGCCAGGTAGACCTCGGTCTTGCCCGCCCCGGTGACCCCGAAGAGGAGGAACTGCTCCGGGCGACCCCAGTTGACGGCCTCGCGGATGGGGGCCAGGGCCGCCTCCTGGTCCGGGCTCAGGACCAGCTCGGGCGTGGCCCCGGGGGCGCCCTCCGCGGACCCCTCCTCGGCCTCGTCGGGGTGGGCGCGGGGACGCCGGCGACTCTCCGGCTTGCCCGTGCGCAGGGCGGGCGGGACCATGGCCCGGACCACCTCGTGGAGCGGGCAGAGGTAGCGGTCCGCGATCCACTGGGCGAGGCTGATCTGGTGGGGCAGGAGCAGCGAGCGGGGCTCGGCGATCCGCTCCAGGGGCCGCAGCCGGTCCACCGGAGAGTCGGAGGGGAGCTCCACCACCAGGGCGAAGACCCGGCGCCGGCCGAAGGGAACCACCACGCGCTGGCCCAGGGCCAGCTCCGCCCCCAGCTCCTCCGGCACCAGGTAGTCGTAGAGACCGCTGGGGGCGCCGGTGCGCAGCTCCGGGCTGACGCGCGCGACCCGGGGCCGGTCCCCGCTCAATCCGGGGCCGCCGGCCGCACCCGGGCCGCCAGCCGCTCAGCCTCGTCCAGGATGCGGGCCGCGATCTCCGCCTTGGGCTCCCAGGCGAGCTCGGTGACGCGCCCGTCGGTGGCCAGCAGGGTGGCGGCGGCGTGGTCGCCGCCCATGGCCGAGCGCTCGCCGCCCACCTGGTTGGCGACCAGCAGGTCGCAGCCCTTGCGCCGGAGCTTCTCCTCCCCGCGCCGGCGCACGTCCTCGGTCTCGGCGGCGAAGCCCACCACCAGGCAGTCCCGGGGGCGGGCCCGGGAGAGCTCCGCCAGGACGTCGACGTTGGCCACCAGGCGCAGCTCCAGCTCGGGGGCCTCCGAGCGGTGCAGCTTGCGCTCGGAGGGGCGCTCCAGGCGGTAGTCGGCGACCGCCGCCGCCATCAGCAGCAGCCGGGCCCGGGGCAGCAGCCGGAGGCAGGCCCGGAGCATCTCCTCCCCCGTCTCCACCGGGATCAGCTCCACCCCCTCCGGGAGGTCCGGCTGGGGCACCGTGCTCACCAGCCGCACCAGGGCGCCCCGCCGGGCCGCCTCGGCGGCCAGCCGGAGCCCCATCCGGCCGCTGCTGCGGTTGCCCAGGAAGCGGACCGGGTCGATCGGCTCCCGGGTGCCGCCGGCCGTCACCAGCACCTCCCAGCCGCGCATCGGGCCCGCCGGCGAGAGCAGCGCCAGCGCCGCCTCCAGGATCTCCCCCGGCTCCGCCATGCGCCCCTCGCCCTCACGGCCCGACGCCAGCCGGCCGCTGACCGGGCCGACAACGCTGGCCCCCCGGCCGCGCAGGGTGGCCAGGTTGGCCTGGGTGGCCGCGGCCCGCCACATGCCGGTCTCCATGGCCGGGGCCAGCAGCAGCGGCGCCGGGCTGGCCAGCAGGGTGGCGCTGACCACGTCGTCGGCCAGGCCCAGGGCGAGGCGGGCGAGCGTCGAGGCGGTGGCCGGGGCGACCAGCTGCAGCTCCGCCCAGGAGGCCAGCTGAAGGTGCGCCATGCCGTGTCCGGGCGCCGCCTCCTCGGCGCTCCGGCGCCCTCCCCGGGGGGTGGGGAGGCGCCAGGCCACGGGCTGGCCGGAGAGGGCCTGGAGCGTGGTCGGAGAGATCAGCGCCGTGGCCGTGGGCGTCATGGCGACGCGCACCTCGGCGCCCTCGCGGCGCAGGCGGGTGATCAGCTCCGGGACCTTGACCAGGGCGATCCCCCCGCTCACGTGCAGCGCCACCCGCCGCCCCCGGAGCCGCGCGGGCGGCTGCTCAGCCATCGCCTGGCATTGTGGCAGGCGCCGGGAGCGCCTCAGCCGCCGGTCCGGGAGATGATCTCGGAGATCTCGCGGGCGGCGCGCTCGACCTCGTCGTTGACCACCACGTGGCGGTAGGAGCGCTGCTCCGAGAGCTCGTGCTGCTGGTCCCGGAGGCGGATCCGGAGCTCCTCCTCGGTCTCCGTCCCCCGGGCCAGGAGACGCTCCCGGAGCGCCTCCCGCGAGGGCGGCGCCAGGAACACGTAGAGGCCCTCGACGCCGGCCCGCCGGAGCTGGGACGCGCCCTGCACGTCGGGCTTGAGCAGCACCTCGCGGCCCTCGGCCAGCAGCCCCTCCACCGCCGCCCTCGGGGTCCCGTAGCGGTTCTCGTGCACCAGAGCCGTCTCCAGGAAGCTGCCCCGCTCGGCCAGGCCGGCGAAGGTGGCGGCGTCGACGAAGCGGTAGTCGTCGCCGTCGTGCTCCGCCGGCCGGGGGGGCCTCGTCGTCACCGCCGGCGGCCGGCGCATCCAGGGCCGGAGCCGGAGCAGCTCGCGGATCACGGTGTCCTTGCCCACCCCGCTGGGGCCCACCAGCACCACCAGCCGGCCCCGGGGCGACTGCTCCGCCATCGGGCCGAGGTTAGTCGCCCGGGGGCCAGGCCGGCGCGCCCGCCCCGCCCAGCTCGGAGCGGAGCCGGAGCAGGTCCTCGGGCAGGCGGCTCAGGAACTCCATCTCCCGGCCGTCGGCGGGGTGGCGCAGGTGGAGCAGGGCGGCGTGCAGCGCCGGGCGCGGGGAGGAGGGCCCGGGGGAGGGGTTGTAGACGCCGTCGCCCACCAGGGGGTGCCCGATGTAGGCCAGGTGGACCCGGATCTGGTGGGTGCGCCCGGTCAGCAGCCGGAGCCGGAGCACGGTGTGCCGGGGCAGCCGCTCCAGGACCTGGAACTCGGTGATCGCCTCCCGCCCCGAGCTGGTCACGGCCATCCGCGTCGGGTGCCGCGGGTCGCGGCCCAGGGCGGCCTCGATCCGGCCCCGGCCCTCCTCGAAGCGGCCCTCGACCAGGGCCCAGTACTCCCGCCCCAGGGTGCGGCGGCGGAGCTGCTGGGAGAGCTCGCGCTGGGCCAGATCGGTCCGGGCCAGGACCAGCAGGCCGCTGCTGCCCCGGTCCAGGCGGTGGACGATGCCGGCCCGTCCCTCCCCAGAGCCCTGGGCCCAGCTCCCGCCCCACTCCTGGATCAGCTGGGCCAGGGTCCCCTCGCGGTGCCCGGCCCCGGGATGGACCACCATCCCGGCCGGCTTCTCCACCACCGCCAGCTCCGAGTCCTGGTAGACGAGGCGGAGCGGCAGCGGGGCCGGGGCCGGCCGCTCCGGCTCGGGCGCCAGCTCGACCGCCTCGCCGAGCCGGACGGGCCGGGCCGGGCGGGTCGAGGGCAGGCCCCCGAGCCAGACCCGGCCCTGGCGGACCAGCTCCTGGGCGCGGGCCC
>JASHRA010000145.1 GCA_030038765.1 Candidatus Dormiibacterota bacterium
TGCTGTCGGTCGTGATCCCGATGCCCAGTGGGACCGCCCTGCACACCGGCCTCAAGGCCAGCTTCCTCAACTTCCCCATGCTGCTGAAGACGCTGAGCCAGGACGGGTTCTCGGGCTACGTCAGCGTCCGGGGCGAGAAGGACTCCGCCAACATCGCCCACATCCTCTTCCGCGACGGCTCTGTGCTCCAGGCCCAGCAACGGTCCGGCGGGACCTACCGCCGCTCCAAGCCGGCGCTCCAGGAGGTGCTGCGGTCGGTCGGCGCCGGGGATGGGCTGATCGACGCCATCGAGCTCCCGCCCGATCTCGTCTCGGCCCTGAGCGGACTGGTGGTGGCCAACACCCTGCTCTACCAGCTGCCCTCGCGGGTGGTCGACTTCGACGCCCTGATCGAGTTCGTGGACGAGCAGTCGCTCACCGGTGGGATCCTGGTCACCTCGGGCAACGGCCAGGTCTCCGTGGTCCTCAGCGACGGCCGGGGCAAGAGCAGCTACAGCTCGGCCAGCCCGGAGCTGGCGGACGGGACCGGCGCCGGTGCCACTGCCTGCTCCGACCGCGAGGCCAGGATCGACGTGGTGGCGGCGCCCGATGGCCCGCCCCCGGTAATCGAGCTGTCGGACATCGGCTGAGCGGCCGGCCCGGTCGCCTCACCGGGGGCGGGTCCAGGCTCCTGCTCCCGCTCGTGGCCGCGCTCCCCGGGCTGCTGCTGGCCGCCACCCTCTCCGGCTGCGGGCCGCTCGCCCCGCCCCAGATCACCAACGTCTCCCCGGCTCCCAGCGAGGGAGCGGTCCACACCAGCCGGCCGCTGGTGGTCAGCTTCGACATGGCCATGAACCAGGGGTCCGTGGAGAGCCGGCTCTACCTCCGGACCCGCAAGAACCGCCGCCCTCCGGGCTGCTCCCTGGCCCGGGCCGCCCGAGGCCTGCCCACCGGCTGCCACTTCATCTGGCCCAGCCCCAAGGTGATGGAGCTGGTCCATCCCGGCCACCCCTGGAAGACGGTCACCACCTACCGGGTGGCCATCGCCGGCGGGATCCGGGCCCGCGACGGCGCCGTCAACTCGCTCTCCCACTCCTGGGAGTTCTCGACCGAGGGCGGCCCCCAGGTCTCCTCGATCTTCCCCAGCGACGGAGGCACGCTGGGGCCTGACCAGGCCATCTCCATCAACTTCAGCCGGGACATGAACCCGACGGCGGTGCGCCGCGCCATCACCATCTCCCCGGCCCTCAGCGGGCCCTACCAGCTGGAGAGCAGCAGCACCGTCCCCGGTCGCTTCCTCATCGATCCCCAGCTGCCGCTGACGCCGGGGGTCACCTACACCATCTCGGTCGCCCGCTCCGCCCTCGACGTGGACGGGAACCGGCTCCAGCGCGCCGTCACCCAGCACTTCACCGTGGGGTCCCTGGGCAGCACCGCCACGGTGGTGTTCCCGGCCGGGCCCTCGGCCAGCGACTACACCGAGGTGCTGGCCGCCTCGCCTCCCGCGGTCTCCGGCGACCCGCCCGCGCTCCGGGTGCTGGCGACGGCGGCCAAGGGCCAGCGCTACCTCTACGTCTGGCCCTCGCCGGACGGGACCCGGCTCGCCTTCGAGCTGGCCGGGGACCAGCCCATCCAGGTCCTCGCCCTCGGCACCGGGAAGACGGCCTCGGTGCTCGGCAGCGCCGGCGCCGACTGGGCGGGCTGGAGCCCGGGAGGCGAGCAGCTGGCCTTCGTCGTGGGCGGGGCGCTGCGCGTCTACACCGTCTCCAACGGCACCTCGGTGACCCTCTCCTCGTCCCTCAACATGCGCGGACCCCTCGACTGGAGGCCGGACGGCCAGGTGCTGGCGGCGGTGGCGGAGCCCGCCTCCGACCCCTCCCGCGTGGCCCTGCTCAGCCCCGCCCTCAAGGCGGTGACCTTCCTGCCCACGTCGAGCTCCGGCCTGGCCGCCCAGACCGACCCCGTCTGGAGCCCGGACGGCTCCGCGCTTGCCTTCACCGTGGGCAGCGGGA
Organism: Candidatus Dormiibacterota bacterium; assembly: GCA_030038765.1. Classification (GTDB taxonomy): domain Bacteria; phylum Chloroflexota; class Dormibacteria; order Aeolococcales; family Bog-877; genus Bog-877. The sequence goes on from JASHRA010000145.1 coordinate 1,992, forward strand.
GCTCGGCGGCGGTCTGGATCTACCGCGCCGCCGACGCCAGCTCGCCACTCTCCCAGGTCGCCGCCAACGCCGGCCAGCCCCTGGCCTTCCTCGACCTGGACACCATCCTGGTGCGCCAGCCCTCGGGCGCCCTGGCCTCGGTCTCCACCACCACCGGCATCGTCACCCAGGTGGTCGGGGCCAGCGCCGGCCAGTACCCGCAGCAGGTCGCCGCCACCGCCGCCGGACGCCAGATCGCGTACACGCTGGAGGTGGAGGGCCGGCTCCAGCTCCTGCTCGCCAACGACAACGGCAGCGGGGTGCAGCGCCTCACCGCCTTCTCGGCCAGCGACGCCCTGGTGCCCGGTCCTCCCTACTTCACCGGGAGCTGAGGCGGAGCGCTGGCCAGGGCCAGCGGGGGCCGCTACCCTCTGTCCCTAGATGTCCCCGACGCTCTCCGCCGAGTCGCTGGCGCGGGGTTGGGAGCTCGCGGGAATCTCGCCCCGGCGCCTGGCGGCGGCGCTGGCCCCGGTGCTGGTGGCGATCGGGGTCTGCGCCCACCTCCACTCCGCCTCGGCGGCGCGGAGCCTGGCCGCGCTCGGGGTCGCGATCTCGGTCCAGTTCCTGGCCGGGGCCCCGGGCCCGCGGAGCGCGGGCGCTCCAGGAGGGCAGGATCGCCCCCTCCCCCGGGCGGCGCTGCTCTGGCTCCTCCCCGCGGCCGGCTTGGGCCTCTGGCTCTCCCTGACCTCCCTGCCCTGGCTGGTGCTGCCCGGCGCCCTGGGCCTGGGAACGCTCCTGGGGCGCCGCCAGCTGGCGGCGCGCCTTCCGCTGGCCGCCTTCCACGAACTGGCCTGCCTCGTCCTCGCCGAGCTCGCCGCCGGCTGGGGAACCGTGCTCGCCGAGCTCGACCGGCTGCCCGCCCTGGGCCTGCTGGCGGTGCTGGTGCCGGCCGCGCTGGCCGCCGCGCTGCTCCTGATCACCGATCTGGAGGCGATCCACGACGACCTCAGCGCCGGCCGCCTGACGCTGGCGGTCGCGGTGGGGGCGCGGGGCGCGCGCCAGCTCCTCG
>JASHRA010000146.1 GCA_030038765.1 Candidatus Dormiibacterota bacterium
CTAGTGTCCGGCCCCGGCGCCGCCGCGGGCAACGACGGCACCAGGAACCGGACGGAGGGTCAGCTTGAGAAGCGGTAGTCCTGAGGGTAGATCTCGGCAAAGATCCCCTGGGGGACCAACCCCCTCAGGTCGCTCTTGTAGACGGTGAGCTGGTAGGCGCTGTTGGGCACCTCCAGGACGGGCAGGTCCTTGGCCACGAAGTCCTCGTACTTGTAGAGCGCCTGGATCTCCGCGCTGTGGTCGGGGGCGGTGTTGGAGGCGGTGATGTCGGTGTCAGCGGTGGGGTTGGAGTAGTAGCCGTTGTTGGCCGAGGCGCCGGTGTAGAAGAGCTCCTCGCCGGTGGGGAGGTAGTCGGGGAAGTAGACCCAGGTGTTGCTGGTGCTGTAGTTGGCGAGGTCCCAGTCGTTGCAGTGGTTGGTGGAACTGCAGCCGGCGAAGACCTGCTCCGCCAGCGATCCGTAGGTCTCGGCGTGCAGCTGGAGCTCGATGCCGGCCTTGGAGCGCATCGTCGACTGCAGCGCCGCCATGATGTTGTCCAGCTGCGTCGAGCCGCTCAGGTAGTCGATCTTGAAGACCGCCTTCTGGCCCTTCTGGACGCCGCTCCCGCACTGGCCCGAGCCGGAGCCGGGACGGGCGCAGGTGCTGGTCCCGCCCGGGGTCACCTGCCAGCCGTGGTCCTTCAGCAGCGCGACCGCCCGGGAGGGGTCGTAGGGGTAGACCTCGGCCTTGGCCAGGGAGGGGCTGACGTCGCTGTTGGAGGGGGTCGTGGGCACGGGCCCGTTGTTGACCGTGGACGTGCCGCCGGTGAAGTCGCGGATCAGCTCGGGCTGGTCGACCAGGGACTGCATCGCCTGGCGGAAGTAGAGCTGGCTGAAGACCGGCCCCGTGCGCTGGCCGGTGAAGTTGTAGACGAAGAAGTCGACGCCCAGCACCGACCAGCGGTTGTAGCTGTAGCCCTCGTCCGACTCCAGGGACTTCTTCTGGCTCAGGTCCTGGGTGGGCAGGTAGCCGATGGTGAGCCGGCCGCTGCGCAGGGCGTCGAACTCGGCCGAGTCGGTGGTGAAGGGCAGCTCCTCGAAGGCGGCGATGGAGGGCTTGGGTGAACCCGAGTAGCTCGGGTTGGGCACCAGCTTGAGGAAGCCGGCGGTGGTCAGCTCGCTCAGCTGGAAGGGGCCGTCGACCACCTGCCAGAGGGGGTTGGAGTCGTAGCTGGAGAGGTCCTCAGACTCGGAGTTGAGGAACTGGGCCACGCCCAGGGCGCCGCTGCTGGCGGTGCCCGGCTGGCTGGGCAGGTACTGGGCCGGCGAGGTCCCGGCCACGGCGCTGCGGGCCTCCGCCGAGCTGTCGTAGGAGCCGACCGCCCCGGTGGCGCTGAGCCGGTCCCAGCTGGCCTGGGGCAGGGGGTAGATCTGGCTCAGCTCGTCGTAGAGGAACCAGGTCGGGTTGTAGGAGCGGTTGAGGGTGAAGGAGACCGTGTACTCGCCGGTCTGGGCGTAGCTGACCACGTTCTGGGGGAAGCCACCCGGGACCGAGGCGGCCCAGCCCGGCCCCGGCGCCGAGCTGCTGCCGATGGCGGGCGCGTTGGGGTCGGTCACGGCCGAGAGCAGGTTGAGCCAGAAGACCACGTCGCGGGCCGTGATCGGGGTGCCGTTGGACCAGACCCAGTGCTTCAGCGTGACCGTCACCTCCTTGTTGCCGTCGGAGAAGACGGGGGGCTGGGCCAGGCTCAGGGACTCGTTGAGGACCGGCTTGCCCTGGTCCCCGAACCAGTAGAGGGGCAGGTAGAGGAGCTGGGAGAAGTCGGAGAGGTTGGCGTTGCTGAAGTAGGAGTCGCCCTGCATGGGCAGGATGTAGTTGGGCGCCACCCCGGGCTCCTCGGCGAAGGTCACGACCTTGGCCGAGGCGGCGCTGACCGCCGGCGCCGTGCCTGAGCCCAGGCCCGCCACCACCACCAGCGGCCCCACCAGGCCGAGCCACCATGCCCCTCCGCGACGCCGCTTGATCGTCATCCGGTGCTCTGCCTCCCCTGGGGCGCACACGCCCGCCCGATCCGGAGCGCTCCCGCCCGAGGGCCGCCACCGGGCCCGCCCGGGAAGAGAGCTGAAAAGGCCCGGGACCGGCACTCTGACCCGGGCCACCCAAAGTATACCGAAACGGTGTAGATGGTCCGCAAGCCCCGCCCCGGGGCGGCCTAGGCGCTGGCCGCCGGCGGGTCGAACCTGAAGATGCGGGCCGCCACCACCATCACCACCACCCCCAGCACCAGCAGGAAGAGGAGGTCGCCCAGGGTGTCGCCCAGTCCCTGGCCCTGGGCCATGAGCCCCCGCAGGCCCTCGCTGAAGTACTTGAGCGGCATCACCACGGAGACGTCCTGGAGCCACTGCGGCGCGCCCGAGAGGGGGTAGAAGACGCCGGCGACGAAGAGCTGGGGCAGGGAGATGAGGTTGGCCAGCACGATCGCCGCCTGGTCGTTGCGCGCCAGGCCGGCGATGAGGAAGCCGCCGGCCAGGTAGCAGAGGGCGCCGACCAGGAGCAGCAGCAGCAGCGGCCCCGGGGAGGGGCCCAGCCCGACCCCGTAGAGGAGGTGCCCCACCCCCAGCAGCACCACCACCTGGACGGCCACCAGCAGCAGCTGGGAGATGACGCTGCTGCCGAGGAAGGCCCAGATCGGGATCGGGGTGGCGCGGACGCGCCGCAGCGTGCCCCGCTCCCGGTCCCCGACGAGGCGGATGCCGGCGCTGAGCCCGGCGGTCAGGACGGCGTAGCCGAGGATCCCGGGGGTGAGGTAGGCGATGTAGTCGGAGTTGGCCAGCGAGCCGGCGCTGACGCCGCCCGGGGGATGGATCTGGGCCACCTCCAGGGAGACGGCGGGAGCCGTCCCCAGCAGCTCCTGGTTGATGGCCGAGGCGGCCCCCTGGGCCACCGCCGTGTAGGCGCCGTTGTCGGTGACGTTGCCGGCGTTCTCCAGCACGCGGATGGCCACCGGCCGCTGCGATCCGGAGCCGACCACGAGGGCGAAGTC
>JASHRA010000147.1 GCA_030038765.1 Candidatus Dormiibacterota bacterium
GACGTGACCGACACTTTGGTCCGACCTCCTCACCTGACCGTGACACCAGCCAGCCCGGCGGCTGCCTAGGGTGGAGCCGTGCTCCGATTCGCCGACGCCGGGCATCCCAGCGCGCGGTTTCGGCCGCCGCGCAGCGTCCGCCCGCGCCGCCCGACGACGCGCGGAGGAGCTCCGCCGTCGGACGTGATCCGGGAGCGGTGCGAGCCCAGAGGTCTCGTGGGCCGGGGCGGATCCGCGTGACGACCCCAGCGCCGGCGGTGGCTGGCCCCGGCAGGAGCAGGACGGCGGCGTGAGCGGACCGGAGCTGCGTTCCCCGAGCTCGGGGCAGAGCCTGGACGACGTGGAGTCTCAGCTGCGAGATGTCAGACCCCGGTACCTGGCGGCTCTGGGCCACGAGCAACGCTGGGCCTTGGCCGCCCTCGCCGCGCTGGGCATCGGCTTCGCCCTCACCTACCTGCTGCGCCACACCGCGGGCTGGCCGGTCCTCTTCGGCCTCACCATCCTGGCCATGTTCTTCTGCCTCTTTCGCATGTTCTTGGCCCTCAACCGCGGCTACTCGGTGCTCAGGGAGCGTGACTACCTGAAGCAGGAGCAGGTCAGGCTGCGGCGGCAGCAGCAGCCCGTCCCCGGGCGCCCCAGCAGGCTGGCCCGAATCCTCATCTGCCTGCCGCTGCTGGCGGTGACCGGCAGCATCGCCTACCTGCGCGGCGGTCCCTGGGCCGCGCTCGCCGTGGTCCTGGCCGTGGCCGTCCTCACGCCCTTCCTCGTCATCTGGTCGGAGCGCGACTACAAGCGCTACCAGGGCCTGACCTGGAGCCGGGTCCAGCAGCTGGAGGAGGCCCAGCGGGCGAGGCGGAGCGGTCCCCGGCCCTGGGTCATCGCCGCCGTGGCCTGGGCCCTGCTGGCGTTCTTCCTCCCCCTCCCCGTCACCGCCCTGGTCCACGGCCGGCCCATGCTGGTGGGGGCGATCACGTTCTTCACCTGGCTGGTCGGGCTGGTCGGCGCCGTCTTCCTCGTCTGCATCGCCATCGCCCACCGGCACCGCCGGGCCAAGACCGCTCCGGGCTGATCCGGCAGGCCGGCAGGGCGGCGTCAGACAGAGCCCGGTCCCGGCTCCCAGATCCCGGCCCGGTAGAGGCGCCCCGGCAGCTCCCGGCCCAGGCTCCGCTCCAGATCGCTGGCCACCCGGCACAGGCCGGCCAGGTCGACGTCGACGCGGGCCCCCATCCGGGAGAGCATGTGGAGCAGGTCCTCGCTGCAGACGTTGCCGGTGGAGCGGGGAGCGAAGGGGCAGCCGCCGATGCCCCCCACCGAGCCCTCGAAGTTGGCGCAGCCCACGCCCAGCGCCGCGGCGGCGTTGGCCAGGGCCATCCCGCGGGTGTCGTGGAGGTGGAGCCAGAGGCGCTCCGGTGGCAGCCGCTCCAGCAGGGAGGCCACCAGCTCCTCCACCTGGCGCGGGTCGGCCACGCCGATGGTGTCGGCGACGCTGACGGCGGCGGCTCCGGCAACCTCCAGCTCCGCCGCCAGCCCCAGCACCGTCCCCGGGTCGACACGGCCCTCGAAGGGGCAGCCGAAGGCGACGCTGAGGCTGGCGTCCAAGCGGCAGCCGGCGTCCGCGGCCGCGGCGGCCATGAGGCGGATCTCCGCCATCGTCTCCTCCCGGCCGCGGTTGAGGTTGCGCCGGTTGAAGGCGTCGCTGGCGCCGACGTTGGCCAGGAACCAGCGGGCCCCGGCCGCCAGGGCCCGCTCCAGCCCGCGCCGGTTGGGCACCAGGACCCGCAGGCGCGCCGCCACCTCGGGCCCGCGCCGAGCCAGGAGCTCCCCCAGGACGGCCTCCGCGTCGGCCAGCTGGGGCACCCAGCCAGGAGCCACGAAGGAGGTCGCCTCCACGGCCTGGGGCCCGCAGTCGAGGAGGGACTCGATCAGTCCCACCTTGGCCTCGGTGGGGAGGCTCTCGGGAAGGTTCTGCAGCCCGTCCCGGGGTCCCACCTCGATGAAGCCCACAGCCACGCCCGGCGCCGAGGCGACGCTCACCGGGCGAGATTCTAGACCGCGCTGGCGGAGGGGCTGATCTCGGCGGCCTGCGGCAGCTCTCGGGCCGGCCGGCCCTGTGCCGGGGCCGCGCCCAAGCGCCGCGCCCTGAAGGCGGCCACCTTGGTCCGGCTGAGGCAGGAGGGCGAGCAGAAGCGGCGCGACCCGTTCTTGGAGGTGTCGATGAAGACGCGGTCGCACTGGGGCGAGCCGCAGACGCCGAGCCGGGGCGCGTTGGGCGAGCCCAGCACCACCGCCAGCGCGATGGCGCACATGGCCCCCCGGGCGGCGGCCCGGCCCGCCTCCTTGGACTGGCTGTGGAAGTGCAGGTGCCAGCTCTCACCGTCGTGGCGGGCCAGCTGCGGCGCCGCCTGGTACTGGCGCAGCAGGCGGTTGACCTGGGCCGCGGCCACGTCCGCGCGGCCCTCGGCGGTGAGCTCGAAGACGGCCCGCAGCTCGCCCGCCAGCCGGATCAGGTCCTCGCCCGAGCGGCCGGCCAGGTGGACCGGCCGCTCCGAGACCCGGGCCTCCACCGCCTGGGCCAGCCGGCGCCGCCCGGCCGGGTCTTGGGGGAGCTCCCAGCGTCGGCCCCGGGACCAGCCCCCGGTGAGCCCGTTGATCAGCTCCGCCGCCGACCACACCCCTCTGTCGGTGTAACTCTCAAATTTCATTTGACCAGGTACCAATTCATGGTACACTGTTACCGGTAAGTCTGCAATCACCAGTTACAGAGGAGGACCAGGATGTTCGACCCAGTCATCTACCTCCTCGCCCGGGACCACGATCGCGAGCTCATGGAGGCGGCCGTCCGCGGTCGCCGCGCGAGGCGGACGTCGGCTTCCCTGGAGGCGAGGCGGCGCCGCCTGGCGGCGGAGCTGAGGCTGCTCCGGACCCCCGGCCGCCGGGGCTGACCCCCGGACCCAGCGCCGGCCCGGCGGCCGGGGCTGGGACCGTGCGGCCACCGGTGCGGTAACCTCGGCGCTTGGCAAAGCCGGCGCTGGAGGTTGCCGACCTGACCCACGAATATAATTCGAGCCGGATGGACGACAAGGTCACGGTCGACCTGCTGGAGCGGGTCGGCAACCTCTTCACGTCCAGCCTCGACCTCAAGGTCAACATCGACGTCACGCTGCGCTCGCTCTCGCAGCTGGTGTCCTGCGACGGGGCGACCGTCTTCCTCCTCGACGAGGACGAGACCCGGCTCACGGCCATGGTCACGGTCCCCTTCACGGAGCAGGTCAGCAGCGTCGCCTCCTTCGGCCTCGGGGAGGGGATCGTGGGCTGGGCGGTGGCCGAGCACACGGCGGTGCGGGTGGACGACGCCACCAAGGACCCGCGCTTCAAGGAGCTCTCCGGGCCCCGGCCTCCGCGCAGCGTGATGGTCATGCCGCTGGAGTCGCCCAACCGGATGGTGGGCGCGCTGACGCTGACGCGCAAGCGCGTCAACCCCTTCACCGAGCTGGAGCAGGCGCTGGTGCGCGTCATCTCCAACCAGGCGGCCATCAGCATCGACAACGCCGCCCTGCACGCCGCCGTGCAGCGCCAGCTCCAGGAGATCGCGCTGCAGAAGCACGAGCTGGAGGTGGCCAACGCGCAGATCCGCGAGAACAGCCGCCTCAAGAGCGAGTTCCTCGCCAACATGAGCCACGAGCTGCGCACGCCGCTCAACGCCATCCTCGGGTTCAGCGAGATCCTGAAGGACAACCTGGCGGGCAAGATGACGGCGGCGCAGCAGCACGAGTGCCTGGCCAACATCCACGCCAGCGGGCGTCACCTGCTGGGCCTGGTCAACGACGTCCTGGACCTAGCCAAGATCGAGGCCGGCCGCCTGGAGCTGCAGTACGAGGAGTTCGAGCTGGGACCCTGCATCTCCGAGGTCCT
>JASHRA010000148.1 GCA_030038765.1 Candidatus Dormiibacterota bacterium
GATTCCGCGGCGTGCGGGCCAGCTCGCGGCTCAGGAGCTCGGCCCGGGCGGTGCCGAGCTCCAGCCGGGCGGCGCCGCGGCGCAGCTCCCGGCCCAGCTCGCGGCTCAGCTGCTGCTCGGGGTCCATGACTTCCGGATCGTGCCCAGGGCTCGGCTGAGGCGCGATTTGACCGTTCCCTCGGCGACGCGCAGGGAGCGCGCCGTCTCCTCCACCGACAGGTCCAGGTAGAGCCGCATCACGACCACCTCGCGCTGCTCCGGCGGGAGCAGGTCCAGGGCCTGGCGCAGCTCGACCGCGAGGTCCAGCTCGGCGAAGGGATCGGCCGCAGCGCGTTCCTGGGGCGCGCGGTCGCTGGGCACGGGCACCCTTCGCCGGAGCTGGGAGCGGCCGGTGTTGGCGACGATCGTCAGCAGCCAGGAGCGCTCCGCAGCGGGATCTCGCAGGGTGGAGCGGGCGCGCCAGGCCCGCACCAGGGCCTCCTGGACGCAGTCCTCGGCCAGCCCTCGGTCGCCGAGCATCAAGTAGGCGGTGCGCAAGGCGAGGTCCCCGTACTGGCTGACCCAGCGCCTGGCCAGCTCTTCCGCGTCACTATCTGGACCCCGCGACAAGCGGCCTGGTTCCTCGGCGCTAGGGGGTGGGAGCGGCGGCCATGGCGCAGCGAGTCTAGGTGCTGGGTGACCAGCCGCCCCTGCCCGGGCCCGGGCTAGGGGAGGGGCCAGTGGCGGATGAGGCGCCGACCGTGACCGGCGCGCTGCTCCTGGCGGCCCTCGCGCTCGGTCCGCACCTCCTGGGCCCCTGACGTGCGAGAGGCGGGGCGGCCCCGGGCCGCCCCGCCTCCTTGTCCCGGCCTCGACTTCGAGGCCGGTGCGGTCTCAGTACTCCGGCATGGGCGGCGCCGGCGCCGCCTTCTTCTCCGGCAGGTCGGTGATCAGGGACTCCGTCGTCAGCAGCAGGCCGGCGATGGAGGCGGCGTTCTGCACCGCCGAGCGGGTCACCTTGGTGGGGTCGATGATGCCGGTCTTGACCATGTCCACGAACTCGCCGGTGACGGCGTTGAAGCCGTTGCCGGCGGGCAGGGTGCGGACCCGCTCCACCACCACCGAGCCCTCGGCCCCGGCGTTGTTGGCGATCTGTCGGGCCGGCTCCTCCAGGGCCCGGCGCACGATCGTCACGCCGATCTGCTCGTCGCCCTGGAGCTTGACCTTCTCCAGTGACTTCTGGGCCAGCAGCAGGACCGTCCCGCCGCCGGGCACAATACCCTCCTCGACCGCCGCACGGGTGGCCGAGACGGCGTCCTCCATGCGGTGCTTGCGCTCCTTGAGCTCAGTCTCGGTGGCGGCCCCGACCTTGATCACGGCCACACCGCCGGCCAGCTTGGCCAGCCGCTCCTGGAGCTTCTCCCGGTCCCAGTCACTGGTCGACTTGTCGATCTCGGCCTTGATCTGCTCGATCCGGCCCTTGATGGCGTCGCTGCTGCCGGCACCCTCCACGATGGTGGTGTCGTCCTTGGTGACCCGCACCCGCCGGGCCTTGCCCAGCTGGTCCAGCTGCACCGAGTCCAGCTTGAGCCCCAGCTCCTCGCTGATGACGGTGCCCCCGGTGAGGACCGCGATGTCCTGGAGCATGGCCTTGCGGCGGTCACCGAAGCCGGGCGCCTTGACGGCCACGGCGGTGAAGATGCCCCGGATCTTGTTCACGATGAGCGTGGCCAGCGCCTCGCCGTCCACGTCCTCGGCCACGATCACCAGCGGCTTGCCGCTCTGGTGGATCTTCTCCACCACCGGCAGCAGGTCGGCGATGGCCGAGATCTTGCGGTCGGTGATGAGGATGTAGGGCTCCTCCAGCACCGCCTCCATGGCCTGCGCGTTGGTCACCATGTAGGCGCTGACGTAGCCCTTGTCGAACTGCATCCCCTCGACCAGCTCGAGCTCGGTCTCGATGCCCTTCGACTCCTCGACCGTGATCACCCCGTCCTTGCCCACCTTCTCCATGGCGTCGGCGACGGTCTTGCCGATGCCGGGGTCGGCGGCCGAGATGGAGGCGACCTGGGCGATCTTCTCCCGCTCGCTGATGGGGGTGGAGTGCTTCTTGATCTCGTCCACGACCGCGTCCACGGCCTTCTGGATGCCGGACTTGACCTGGACCGGGTTGGCCCCGTGGGCCACGTGCCGCAGTCCCTCGTTGATCATGGCCGAGGCCAGCACGGTGGCGGTGGTGGTGCCGTCACCGGCGATGTCGTTGGTCTTGCTGGCCACCTCCTTGACCAGCTGCGCTCCCATGTTCTCGAAGGGGTCCTCGAGCTCGATCTCCTTGGCGATGGTGACGCCGTCGTTGGTGATGGTCGGGCTGCCGAACTTCTTGTCCAGCACCACGTTGCGCCCCTTGGGCCCGATGGTGATCCGGACCGCGTCCGCTACCTTGTCCACGCCGCGCTTCAGGGCGGCCTGGGCCTCGGTGTCGAATAGCAGCTGTTTTGGCATTCGTCTCTCCTGTGCTTCCCCATCCAGACAGCTGAGGTTTTCGCGGCCATGTTAGCACTCAGCCCCTTCGAGTGCTAGCAGCCCTGGAGGCCAAGTGCCAGCCCCGGCGCGGCCCGCGCCGGCGCGCCGATGATGGGGCCATGGCCGCCCCGCCCGACGCCTGCCGGCCCGCCTTCCGGGCCGCCGCCTCGCCCGAGCGCGTCCGCCTCCTGCACCGCTTCGTCGCGGCCCAGGGCTGGGCCGGCCTGGCGGCCGGGGACCACGCCCGTCACCTGGCCCAGCAGGGCCTGGCCGAGGAGCGCTTCTTCTGGTGGCTGCCGGGCCCCTCGGACGAGGTGCTGGCCGTGGCCCTGCTGGCCCAGGGGGTGCTGGGTGTGCTCGCGCCCACCGGGGCGGCCCAGCCGGCAGCCCGCGACCTGCTCCTGGAACAGGCCCCGCAGCTGCACCGGGTGGTGGTCCAGGAGGGGCAGGTGGACTGCTCCCTGCTGACCGGCTTCGAGCTCCACCGGCGCCTGGTCACGGTGGCCCCGGAGCTGTCGCCGGCGCCGCCCGGCCTGCCCCCGACCCGGCCCGCCCGCGGCACCGACGCGCCCGCTCTCTTCGAGCTCTACGACAGCGTCAGCTGGATGCGGCGGGAGAGCCCGGAGGACTGGGACCAGCTGCTCCGGACCGAGCCGACCTGGGTCGCCGAGATCGAGGGGCGGGTCGTGGCCGCGGCTCGCTGGAGCCGTAGCTACGGGCGCGCCGTGGAGGTGGGCGGCGTGGCCACCCACCCCGGCTTCCGCCGCCGCGGGGCCGGCACGGCGGTGACCCGGGCGGCCGCCGCCGCGGCCCTGGAGCAGGGCCGGCTGACGGTCCTGCGCTATGGCGACCCCGAGCTGGCCCCCCTCTACCACGGGGTCGGGTTCCAGCTGGTGGGGCGGGAGCTGGTCTTCTACCGGGGGGGCTGAGCGGCCTCCGACGTATGATCGGGCCGTGCCCGATCTGAAGTCGGTGCTGGGTTGGTCAGCCCTGGCCGCGGGGGTCGCCATCGCGGCCGAGCGGCAGCTCTCCAAGGCCCTCGCCGACCCCGCCGCCCCGGTCCTGGACTGGGAGCTGGTGCGGCGCACCGCCTACGCCCGCTGCGGCGGGGAGGGAGCGACCGAGGCGGAGGAGGTCGGGGATGCCTACGACCCCCTGGTCGCCGAGCTGGTCCCGATGCTGGCCGAGGCCTGCAACACGCCCCGCCAGGCGGCCGACTTCGGACGTGTGCGGGTGGTCAGCCGCTACGGCTTCATCGACCAGAACCTGGAGATGATGAAGCGGCTGCTCAAGCCTCTGGTGGAGGGGGAGGTGGCGGCCGGTCGCTTCCGCCCCAGCCCCCTGATGCGGGTCCCCAGCAGCCTCTACGTGGGCGCGCTGCTGGGCTTCATGGCCCACCGGGTGCTGGGCCAGTACGACCCGGTGCTGAGCTTCCTGCCCCAGGTCGGGGAGCCCGAGGAGCCGGCCCCGGACCTGCCCACCCCGGCCCTGTTGATCGTGGAGAGCAACGTGCGCCAGTTCGCGGAGAGCTCCCACCTGGAGCTGGACCCGCTGCGGCGCTGGCTCATGCTCCACGAGCTCACCCACGCCTGGCAGTTCGAGCTCCACCCCTGGCTCCGACCCCACCTCACCTCCCTGATCCGGGAGCTGAGCCGGCTCCCGGGCCCGACCCAGGTGCTGAGCCCGGAGCAGTTCGTCCAGACCCTCCGCGGCCTGCGCCCCCAGCTGCTCGCGCTGGGGCGGGTGCAAGCCGTCATGACCGTGCTGGAGGGCCACGGCAACTTCATCATGCGCGAGGCCGGCCGGCGTCACCTGCCCGACTTCGACACCCTGGACCAGGCCTTCCACCGCCGCCACGAGCAGCACCAGGCGGCGGAGCGCCTGCTGCTGCTCATCTCCGGCGTCGCCTTCAAGCTGCAGCAGTACCAGCAGGGCGAGCGCTTCCTGCGCCGGGTGCAGGAGGTGTCGGGCCAGCCCGGCCTGGACCTGCTCTGGACCGGCCCCGACGCCTTCCCTGGCTGGGGCGAGGTGCGACGCCCGGAGCGCTGGCTGGAGCGCCAGGGCCTCGACCGCCGCCCGGAGCTGGCCCCGGAGCGCCTGCCCCAGGCCCAGCCGGGCTGAGGCCGGACCCCCCGGATCCGGGTCCGCGGGCGGGGCGCAGTCTCGCGCGCGCACGCGTACACTTCCCGGGTGAAACGCCTCTTGTGGGGGCTTGTACCGGTGCGCCCTGGCGTCACCACCGCCACGGGCGCCCCAGCGGGGAGCGAGTGATGAGGTCAGCTCACGCCCGGTATCAGCAGGGGAGGTGGGGGACGAGTGTGCGCCGTTCGCTGGAGCGGCTCCGGCAGGCGCTGACGGCCGCGGCGGGAGGGCCGAGGCTGGCGCCCGCGCTGGCGGGAGCGGGCCCGCTGGCGTGGCGGGATCCCGACCCGCCCGACGGGTCCCTCCTGATGGTCTTCGGGCGGCGCAAGGAGGAGCCCGCACCCGAGGAGGAGAGCCGACCGGCCCCGCCGGTGGCGGAGGCCAAGCCGGAAGACGGCGTTCCCCTGCCCCAGGCTGGGGAGGACGGTCTGGAGGCCTCCGACGAGGAGCCGAGGCCGGACCCGGTGCGGCCCTGGACCCCGCTGGAGCCGGAGGCCCAGGCGGGGATCCCGGACGACCCCGAGCCCGGGCCGGTGACGCTGGCCGAGGACGAGGAGCAGGACCTGCCGGCCTGGGGTGAGCGCACCTTCAGCGCCAGCCCCGACTCCGCCGCCGCCGCGTCCGACACGCCGCCCTGGGCGGCGCCCGACGACGACGATGCCGAGACCTTCACGCCGGCCGTGCTCGATCCCCAGGCCGAGTCCGGGGCGGGCGTGTCCTGGCTCCAGGAGGGTGCCGAGGAGCCGGCCCCCTGGGCCGGGGCCGAGAGTGAGGAGCCGGCCCTGGCCGGGCCCTCGTTCGGGGCCGAGGGCAGCGGCTTCGAGGAGCCGGCCGAGACGCCGGCCGAGGCTCCCGTGGAGCCCTTGTCCGCGGTCGAGCCGGAGGCACCGGCGGCGCCCCCGACCTATCTCGAACCAGAGGCCCAGGAGCCGGAGCCCGAGCCGGAATCGTGGGCCGGCCCGGAGACGGTGGTGGCCGAGACCGTCATCTACCGCGCTCCCACCGAGGTCGCCGTGCTGGCCCCCGAGGGCCCCAGCACCCGGTCCTTCCCGCTGCCCGAGGGGGAGGTCGTCTTCCGCAACCTGCGAGCCGGCTTCACCGACCCGGCCCGGCTCCTGCGCCACCTCGCCGGCGAGGGCCACACCGGGGTCATGCACGTCCAGTCGGCGGACGGCAGCAACGGCTACGTCGTCCTGGTGGACGGCTACGTGGTCGCCGTCGCCAGCGACCGCGGGGGCACGGTCACGACCTCGAACCGGATCCAGTTCCCCAACTTCCCCAACAGCCAGGACACGATCAACGTGATCAGCTACTCGCGTCAGATCGCGCGCGGGCTGGCCCTGCTCCTGCACGCCCCGGTGCGCTTCCAGGGCCTGGGGGCCATGTTCGTCAACCTGGAGGGGCTGCGGAGCTACCTCAGCAAGTACTCCTGCAACGGCGGCCTCGTCGTCCACGCCCAGGACGGCGTCGGTGTTGCCCTCTTCGAGGACGGCAAGCTGGTCGGGGGCTACGCCAACAACGACGCCCCGACCGGTGACTTGGGCCAGCTGCGGGAGCTGGTGAAGGACTTGGAGGCCGAGATCGACGTCCGCTTCGGAGGTCCGTCCGAGCTGACCCCGATCCCACTCGACACCCTGCTGGCCGGCTACCCCTTGTGAGCCCCCGGGGGGAGCCGGGCGGGCTTGCCGGGGACCAAGACAGCCGGACCCAGTTCTCCCGGGTCGCCGAGGCCTACCGGAGCAGCCCGACCCACTCCGACCCCGTCTCCCTGGCCCGCTTCATCGCCCTCGCCGAGCTCCGCCCCAACCACGTCGTGCTCGACGTGGCGACGGGCGCGGGGCACAGCGCGCTGGCGGCGGCGGCCCACGTCCGGCGGGTGGTCGGGCTGGACATAACCCCGGCCATGCTGGACCAGGCGCGCCGGCTCGCCGCCGAGCGCGAGATCCGCAACGTGGAATTCGTGGAGGGGAACGCGGAGGCGCTCCCCTTCGCCGCCCAGAGCTTCGACCGGGTGCTGGTCCGCTCCGCGCCGCACCACTTCGGCCAGCTCATCCCGGCCCTGGCCGAGGCCTACCGGGTGCTGCGTCCGGGGGGCGCCTTCGCCGTCAGCGACTGCTCCCCGCCGCCGGTGGTGCGGGACTGGCTGGCGGTGGTGGAGGTGGGCCGGGACCCCTCCCACGTCCGCAGCCGCGCCCTGGAGGAGTGGCGGGCCCTGCTGCAGGCCATCGGCTTCACCGTCGAGCACGCGGAGCGGATCGAGCAGGAGAAGGACATCCTGGAGTGGTTCGAGATCGCCAGGGTCAGCGAGGCCACCCGTCGTCAGCTCCTCGACTACTACGAGGGCGCGCCCCAGGCGGTGCGCGGCCAGCTCCTGCCGCAGTGGCGCGAGGGCCGCTTCTACCACCGCTACTGGCATGCCCTGATCCGTGCCCGCCGTCCCCTGGACGCGGGGGTCTGAGTCCGGGACTGGAGGCGGCGCGTGGCTGAGGCCGTCGACCTGAGCGGGGTCCACCGGGAGCTGGACGCCCTGAAGCGCGTCCTGTGCCACTGCCAGCTGCAGGGCGAGTGTCTCGGCTGCAAGGGCGTCGAGATGGTGCGCCAGCAGCTGGAGGCGGTGGTCTCGGCCGCGTCCCAGCCGGTCCTCCTCCAGGTGGCCCAGGAGACCGCGGCCCGCGAGATGCTGGCCCAGTTCAGCCAGATGCAGGCCCGCCTGATGGACGACCCGCAGATGCGGGAGGCGGCCGAGGCGGTGCGGCAGCGGCTCCTCGACGACCCCGAGGCCCGGCGGCTGATCGAGGACCTGATGAGACGCCTCGGCGGAGAGCAGGGCGGCTCCGGGAGCGAGCCGGAGTGAACCGGCGTCGCCGCTCAGTCCTGGTCCTGCCGGCCGGCAACCGCCACATGGCGGAGAAGGCAGCGGGCCTGCCGGCGGACGAGGTGGTGCTCGACCTGGAGGACGCCGTGGCCCCCCGGGAAGACGCCAAGGCGGACGCCAGGGCGTCCCTGCTCGACACGCTGCGCGAAGTTGATTTCGGGGACAGGACGGTGGCCGTCCGGATCAACCAGGTGGGCTCCCCCTACGCTCTCCGGGACGTCCTGTCGCTGGTGCCGGAGGTCGGGGAGCGGATCCACTGCCTGATCCTGCCCAAGGTCAGCGAGCCCGGGGCCGTGGTCTTCGTCGAGCGTCTGCTGCAGGCCCTGGAGACGGAGCAGCCGGGGCGGGCCAGGCTCGGGCTCGAGGTCCAGGTCGAGGACCCGGCGGGGCTGGAGACCGTGAGCGCGATCGCCGGCGCGTCGAGCCGGACCGAGGCCCTGATCTTCGGCCCGGGCGACTTCGCCGCCGCCATGGGGATGCCCCAGCTCCGCATCGGTCAGAGCGCCGCCGGCTATCCCGGAGACGTCTGGCACTACGCGCTCTTCCGGATCGCCGTGGCGGCCCGCGCCTGGGGCCTCCAGGCCATCGACGGGCCCTGCTCCGACATCGGCGACCTGGAGGGGCTGCGGACCTCGTCGGACCGCGCCGCGGCCCTCGGCTTCGACGGCAAGTGGGTGATCCACCCCTCCCAGCTGGAGGCCGTCAACCGGGCCTTCACTCCGAGCCTGGAGGAGGTGGAGCGAGCCGAGAGCATCGTGGCCCAGTTGGGGGCCTCCGGCGGGGCCTCTCGGATGGGGGGCGAGATGGTCGACGAAGCCCACGGCCGGATGGCCCGGGCCGTGCTGGCGCGGGCCGGCCGGGAGCCGCGCGGCTGAGCCCCGATCCAGCCTCGGGGAAGGGGGAGGAGCGTCGCCTAAGTCCGGCCACCCGCGTGGTCCACCTGGGCTGGAGCCCCGAGGGCCCGGAGCGCGCCCTGGTCCCGCCCCTGCCCCTGTCCGCCGTCTTCGAGCACGACAACCAGCTGGACTTCCACTACGGGCGCGAGCACAACCAGGGCTGGCAGCGACTGGAGGCCGCCGTGGCCGAGCTGGAGGAGGGCGTGGGGGCGCTGGCCGTCGGCTCGGGCATGGCGGCGCTCTCGATCGCCATCCAGGTGCTCGGCCTGGGCCGCAAGGTGGTGGTGGCCGAGGACGCCTACCAGGGCACCCGGATCCTCCTCTCCCGGCTGGCCGACGCCGGCCGCTGCCAGTTGGAGCTGGTGGACGCGACCGACCTGGCGGCGCTGGAGCGCGCCTGCCGGGGCGCTTCGCTGCTGGTCCTGGAGACGCTGGGCAACCCCCTGCTCAGCATCCCCGACCTCCGGGAGTGCGCCCGCGTGGCCGCCGCCGCGGGCGCGCGGACGCTGGTCGACAACACGCTCGCGACGCCCCTGCTGGTGCGGCCCCTGAGCCTGGGGGCGGACCTCGTCATCCACTCCGCGACCAAGTACATCGGCGGCCACAGCGACCTGATCCTCGGCCTGCTGGTGGGCCGGGACGAGGCCCTGCTGGCGGAGCTGCGCGAGGAGCGGACGGAGTCGGGCAGCATCCCCGGCGCGCTGGAGTGCTGGCTCGCCCTGCGCGGGCTGCGCACGCTCGACCTGAGGGTGCGGCGCCAGTGCCAGAGCGCGGGGGAGCTGGCGGACCGGCTCCGCGGACTGCCCGGGGTGGACCTGGTCCACTACCCGGGGCTGCCCGAGCACCCGCAGCACGAGCTGGCCCGGCGTCAGATGAGCGGCGGCTTCGGGGCCATGGTCTCGGTGGAGCTGGCGGCCGATGCCGAGCGCGCCGAGCGCGTCTGCCGCGAGGCCCGGATCTGGACCAACGCGACCAGCCTGGGGTCGGTGGAGTCGCTGCTGGAGCGCCGGGCGCGCTGGCCCGGCGAGCGTCACCTGCCGCCCGGCCTGCTCCGCCTCTCGGTCGGGATCGAGGACCCCGCGGACCTCTTCGCGGACCTCGTTGCTGCCCTGCGCGCGGCCGGCGTCGGCGGCGCCTGAGGGACCCCCCGGAGGCCGGCGGCGAGGAGGCTGACGACGGCCTGGACCAGCCCCTCCAGGTCCAGCTCCCGGGCGCTCACGGCCCAGGCCGCGATGGCCCCGTCGAGCATCAGGGTGACGGCCTCGGCGAAGTCCGCGACGGGCACCTCCGAGGCCACCTCGCCGGCTCTGACCCCGTCCTCCAGCCGGGCCCTCACGTACTCGCGTATGGACTCCCGGCGCTGCCCCATCACGGCCCGGACGGCGGCGTCGGAAGGCGCCTCGGCCAGGGCTCCCAGGAGGAGCCCGGCGCCGGCCGACCCGGCCAGCTCACGCAGGTAGAAGGTGACCCCCGCGACCATCCGCTGCCGGGGGTCGCGGATCCCCGCCAGCTGTCGCTCCACGGCGGCCATCTCAGCCTCCATGGTTGAGGTGCAGAGGGCGCGGAAGAGGTCCGCCTTGCTCTCGAAGTAGCGGTAGAGGAGCCCCACCGAGACCCCCGCCTGGGCGGCGATGTCGGGCACGCTGGTGCCGTTGAAGCCGGAGCGCGCGAAGGCCCTGGCGCCCCCTTCCAGGATGCGGCGGCGGACCTCGTCGGCATGCTCGGCGCGGGCCCTCCGCCGCTCCCCGGCCGCGGACCCGAGCGGGATCTTTGACAGCGCCATCTCCGACACTGATACTAAGCCGGAGTGAACGTTCATTCAAACGGCCTGGGGCCGTCGGGCCCGCCGCGGGGCGCCTTCGCCAGCGTCGGGGGCTTCGCCTTCCGCTTCCGCAAGTTCATCCTCCCCGGGGCGGTCGGGCTGGCCCTGGGGCTGCTGCTCGCGGCCGCCGCCTTCGGGGGGCAGTTCTCCGCCGGCGGGCTGGGCATCCCGGGCTCCCAGAGCCAGCGCGCCAACGACCTCCTCACGCGTCACTTCGGCAGCGCCCGCACCCAGCTCCTGCTGGTGTTCCAGAGCCCGGAGCCCGATGCCGCGTCCGCTGCCGTGCAGGCCGAGGTCCGCGCCAGCTTCCGCCGCCTGGCCGCCCAGCCCTACGTGTCGGGGGTGCTCGACTACACCAACACCGGCCAGCGCATCTTCATCGGGGGGCGAGGCCACGACACGTTCGCGGTCGTGAACCTCAGGATGAGCGAGGCCGAGGCGACCAGGCGGCTGCCGGAGCTGGAGTCGTATCTCAGCCCGCCCAAGGGGCTGCGCTTCTACCTGAGCGGCTCGGCGCCCATCGACGCCCTCTACAACTCCGCCCTGGAGAGCCAGCTGGAGCGCGCGGAGCTGATCGCGCTCCCGATCTCCCTGCTGCTACTGCTGCTGGTCTTCGGCTCCCTGACCGCGGCCCTGCTGCCCCTCCTGGTGGCGGGCCTGGCCGTTCCCACCGCCCTGGCCGTGATCCGGATCCTGGCGGCCCACTTCGCCGTCTCGATCTTCGTCACCAACGTGGCCACCATCATCGGGCTGGGGCTCGCCATCGACTACTCGCTCTTCTTCGTCAAGCGATTCCGCGAGGAGATCCCGAGCCACAGCCCCGAGGAGGCGGTCCGGATCGCCACCGCCAGCGCCGGCAAGGCGATCGCCGTCTCCGGGACGGCTGTGGCCGTGGGCCTGGCCTCGCTGCTGCTCTTCCCCGCCGCCGCGCTCGGCAGCATGGGGGTGGGCGGGGTCGTGGTGGTCGGCTTCACGCTGCTCTTCGGGCTCACCGCCCTGCCCGCCACCCTCGGCCTCCTGGGCCCCCGGATCAACCGCCTCTCCGTGCGCCGGACCAGGGCGGCCGCTGCCCGCGGCCCCGGCTTCTGGGGCCGGCTGGCCCAGGCCGTGATGCGGCGGCCCGTTCTGATCGGAGTCCCGACCGCGGTCTTCCTGCTGCTGCTGGGGCTGCCCTTCCTCAACCTCAAGCTCTCCACCGGGAGCGATGTGCCGAACATCCCACCGGGGGCGGCCCGGACCGGCTACGCGCTGCTCAGCTACGACTTCGCCCAGGCTGGCGGCATCGACGACCTCAACCTGGTGCTGGAGTACCCCCGGTCGCTCGGCGGGCGCCTTACGCGTCCCCAGCAGGAGGACCTGCTCGCCTACCTTGGGCGGCTGCGCCGGCTGCCGGGCGTGGAGGGCGTCACCGGAGTCGTGACCCCGCCTCCGGGCACGGCCGAGGCCGAGTACCTGGCGCAGCTGGCCCGGGCCCCCAGCCAGCGCACCCCGGCCCAGAACAGCTACATCGCGGAGAACCTCTCCGGCCCCGTGCTCCAACTCGAGGTGGCCAACAGCTTCGCCCCCGACTCCAGCGCCGGCTCCACCCTGGTCCAGCGCCTGCGCTCACTGGCCGGGCCCGGCGGGGTCGAGGTGCTGGTCACGGGCGGGGCGGCGCAGTCGGTCGACTTCCTGGACTCCTTCGGCGCCGCCATCCCCTGGGCCGTGGGGCTGGTGGTGGCGGTCAGCCTGCTCGTCCTCTTCTTCACCTTCGGCTCCGTGCTGCTGCCGATCAAGGCGGTGCTGATGAGCCTGATCTCCATCTCGGCCAGCTTCGGGGCCATGGTCTGGATCTTCCAGGAGGGCCACCTCGCCCAGCTGCTGCAGTTCACCCCGGCCGGGAACATCGACGCCACCACGCCGGTCCTCATGTTCGCGGTCCTCTTCGGGCTGTCCATGGACTACGAGGTCTTCCTCCTGTCGCGCATCCGCGAGCGCTACTGCCAGACCGGGGACAACCGTGGGGCGGTGGCCCACGGCCTCACCGTCACCGGCGGCGTGATCACCTCCGCCGCCCTGATCATGATCACCGTCTTCGCCGCCTTCGCCGCCGGCCGGGTCCTGGACATCCAGACCCTGGGCGTGGGCATGGCGGTGGCGGTCGGGGTCGACGCCACCCTGGTGCGGGGCGTCCTGGTCCCGGCTCTGATGCGCATCCTCGGCCCCGCCAACTGGTGGGCCCCGCGGCCGGTGCAGGAGTTCGTGGCCCACCTCGGCCTCTACGAGCGGGAGCCGGTCCAGACCACCCCGGTCCCGGTCTGAGCCGGGCGCCGGCCGCCCCCTCGGCCTCGGCCGCGCGGGGATAATCGGCCCATGCTCGCGTCCAAGGAGGTGACCGAGCGGCGCCTCATGCTGCGCCGCCTGGACGATCTGCTGGAGGCCCTGGAGCAGCTCAACCTCCGCGACAGCACCGAGCTCTCCGGGCGCGTCCGCCGCTCCCTGGCGGCCCACGGCATCCCCTTCGAGGACGCCACCGAGATCCGGGTGCTGATCGAGCGGGTCTGGCGCAAGCAGGAGGCGCACATGGCCGGCCCCCGTCCCGACCGCCGCAAGCTGCCCTCACGGCGCAGCGCCGGCCACCGTCCGCCGGGGCACGACGTGATCGAGAGCATCATGCGCCAGGGAGGCGGCCGGGACTAGAAGGGGGAGGCAGGTCCCGCCTACTCCGCCTCGCCCATCCCGTGCCCCAGGTAGGCGAGTCGCACGTGGTCGTCGGCCAGCAGCGACGCCGCCGTCCCCTCCAGCACCACCTCGCCCAGCTCCAGGACGTAGCCGCGCGAGGCCACCTGGAGGGCGCGGTGCACGTTCTGCTCCACCAGCAGCACGGCGATGCCGCTGCCCACGATCTCGGTGAGGATGCCGAAGATCTGGTTGGCCACGATCGGCGCCAGGCCCAGTGAGGGCTCGTCCATCATCAGCAGGCGCGGCCTGGTCATCAGCGCCCGGCCCAGGGCCAGCATCTGCTGCTCTCCGCCGGAGAGGGTCCCGGCCAGGGCCCCGAGACGCTGGCGGAAGGCGGGGAAGATGCCCAGCACCCGCTCCAGCGCCTCCCCGTTGGCGCTCGCGGACTGGACGTAGCCGCCCAGCTCCAGGTTCTCCCGGATGGTGAGGGTGCCGAACACCTGGCGGCCCTCCGGCACCAGCGAGATCCCGCTCCGGGCGATGCGGTGGGCGGGCTCGCCGGTCACGACCTGGGAGCCGAAGGTGACCGAGCCGCCGCTGGGCCGGTGCAGCCCGGCCACCGCCCGCAGCGTCGAGCTCTTGCCCGCGCCGTTGGCGCCGAGGATGGTCACGCACTCGCCCTCCTCGACCTGGAAGCTGATCCCGCGCACGGCCTGGATGGCACCGTAGCGGACGCGGAGGTCTGAGACCCGCAGCAGGCTCACGTCGAGCTCTCGCTGCCCAGGTAGGCGGCGATCACGTCGGGATCCTCGCGGACCTTCTCCGGCGGCCCTTGGACAATGATCTTGCCGAAGTTGAGCACGACGATCCGGTCGCAGACCGACATCACCACCCGCATGTCGTGCTCCACCAGCAGGACCGTGACGCCGCGCTCGCGCACGTTTCGGACCAGCCGGGACATGTCGATGCTCTCGGCCGTGTTCATGCCGGCAGCGGGTTCGTCCAGCATCAGCAGGCGCGGTTCGGTGGCCAGGGCCCGGGCGATCTCGAGCCGTCGCTGCAGCCCATAGGGCAGCGACAGGGCCCGGGCCCCGGGGTCGACCTGGTCCAGGCCCACGAAGTCGAGGATGGCCCGGGCCTGGCGGACGGCGTCGATCTCGGCCTGGCGGAAGCGCGGGGTGTGCAGGGCGGAGTCGACCATGTTCTCCCTGATGCGGCGGTGCTGGCCCGCCAGCACGTGCTCGATCACGGTCAGGCTGCGGAAGAGGCGGATGTTCTGGAACGTGCGCGCGATGCCGGCGGCGACGATCTGCTGGGCGTTCCGCCCCCGCAGCGAGCGGCCCAGCAGCCGGACCTCCCCGCGGTAGCCCTTGATGACGCCGGAGATGGCGTTGAAGACGGTCGTCTTGCCCGCGCCGTTGGGCCCGATCATCCCCAGGATCTCCCCGGCGGGCAGGTCGAAGGAGACGTCCGAGACCGCCACCACGCCGCCGAAGGCGACGGTCAGGCCGCTGACGCGGAGCAGCGGCTCAGCCGTCGGGTTGGCTGACACCAGCGGTTCCGCGAGCCGGATCCTCCAGGTAGTGCCGCAGCAGCCAGCGCGGGGGACGGGGACGGAAGGGGATCAGTCCCTGGGGACGGAGCAGGACGACGAGCAGCAGGAGGGAGGAGAAGATGACGCCGCTGAGGGTTCCCGTGTAGGTGACCATCCATTCGGCGATGACGACGTAGAGCACTCCGCCCAGGATGACGCCGGTTATCGATCCCATGCCGCCCATGATCACCACCGCCACCGCGAAGAACGACTGGTTGAAGGTGAAGGTCTCGGGCGAGACGATGTTCTGCTTGACGGCGAAGATGGCGCCGGCCAGCCCCGCCCACACCGCGCCCACCATGTAGGCGTAGAGCTTGTAGCGGATGATGGGGATGCCCGCGGCCCCGGCCGCCACCTCGTCGTCCTTGATACACGACCAGGCGCGTCCCACGCGCGAGCCCCGCAGCGCCCTCGTCACCAGGGCAGCCACCACCGTCAGGCCCAGCGCCAGGGGGTAGAAGTCGATGGGGGAGGCGAAGGGGTGGCCGAGGATGCTCTGCGTCTTCCAGCCGAAGAGGCCGTTGTACCCACCTGTCAGCGAGGTCATGTTCTGGGCGGCGTAGTAGACGATCCCGCCGAATCCGAGCGTCATGATGGCGAGGTAGTCACCCCGCACCCGCAGCGTGGGGAAGCCGATGATGGCGCTGGCGACGACCGAGAGCACGGCGCCGATCGGCATCGCCTCCCAGAGCGAGAAACCGTGGTAGAGCGCCGCGTTCGCGAAGACGTAGCCACCGATGGCGTAGAAGGCCATGTAGCCCAGGTCCAGGAGCCCGGCGAAGCCGATCACGACGTTGAGCCCGAGCCCGATGGTGCCCCAGAGGGCCATGTCGGTCCAGATGTCAGGGTAGTAGATCCCGCCCAGCCAGTACGGCGCGGACGCGAACACCAGGGCGCCCAGATAGAAGCCGTACCGTCCCGCCGTCTGCACCCTCGGCGGGACGGTCACCCGGGCCTGGGCCCGGATCAGCCTCTCTCTCGCGGCGGACAAGTAGTCCATCAGGCTCGCTCCGCCACCCGCTCTCCGAGGATCCCCTGCGGGCGGATGGCGAGGATCAGGATCAGTATCGCGAAGACGATGGCCTCGTTCCACTGGTTGGGCAGGAAGGTGGAGGCGAAGCTGGAGAGGACGCCCACGGTGAGGCCGCCCACCAGCGCGCCCGGGACGTTCCCGATGCCGCCCATAACTGCGGCGGTGAAGGCGACCAGGCCACCGAACTCACCCATGTCGTATGTCACGGTGCCGTAGTTGACGCCGTAGAGGATGCCCGCGGCCGCGCCCATGGCCCCGCCCAGCACGAAGGTCAGCGAGACGATGCGCGTGGTGTTGATCCCCATCAGCGCCGCCGCCTCCCGGTTGGCCGCGGTCGCCCGCATCGCCTTCCCCACCTTGGTCCGGCGGACGAACTGCTGCATTCCCACCATGAGGAGGATGGCGGCGAAGAAGATGATCAGGGAGGTGGGGCTGAGAACGATCGGCCCCAGGTGCAGCGGCGCGGGTGAGAGCACGGACGGATAGGTGAGGGGCTCGGCCCCGGTCACCACCTGCACCACGCTGATGAGCAGGAAGAACATGGCCAGGGAGCTGACCAGGGGCGCCAGCAGGGGCGCGTTGCGCAGTGGTCGGTAGGCCACTCGTTCGACCACGAAGGCGAGAGCTCCGGTCAGCGTCATCGAGATCACCAGGGTGATCAGGACAGCCGGTATCGGGTATTGGAGCCCGAACTTGCCCATCAGGGTGAAGAAGAAGACGCCGAGGTACGCCCCCACCTCGTAGAGGCCTCCCTGGGCAAAGTTGATGAGTCGGACGATGCCGTAGACCATCGTGTAGCCGAGGGCGATGAGCCCGTACACCGAGCCGACCACCAGACCGTTCGCGATCTGTTGCAGCAGCTCCTGCAGGCTCATCGCCCTGCGACTTCCGCTCTACGACGCTCTGTGACTAGCTCTTCGACTTGGCGTTGGGGTTCCAGTAGGCCTTGTTGCCGCCCCCGGGCTGGACCTTGTAGATGAGGTACTGGGGGGTGATGTTGTTGCCGATGCTGTTGAAATCGACGATCCCGGTGGTCCCGCGGTAGTTGTGCGTCGCGGCCAGTCCGGCGATCACCTTGTTCGCGGCGATGCTGTGCTCGGTCTTGGCGGCGTTGGCGATGACCTCGACCGCCTCGTAGCTGTAGCCCGCGTACTCGGTGGGCTGCCCGAACTGCTTGACGTACTGCTGCAGGAAGGTCTTGGCGGCCGGGATGGCGTCCTTGCCCTGGGCCAGGTTCTGTGGTGTGGGCGAGCTGGAGAGGTAGGTCCCCACCGTCGACTGGCCCCCGGTCTGGTAGTAGAGGGGACCGATGACGCCGTCGTCCGAGATGAACGGCACCGTGATGCCGAGGCCGCGCGCCTGCTTGATCAGCAGACCCGCTGCCGGGTTGAAGCCGCCGAACTCGATCAGCTGCACGCTGGGGCTGATGGACTTGATCTGGGTCAGCACGGAGGTGAAGTCCGTCGCGTCGGCATCGATCCCCTCGTCCTCGACCACCTTGCCGCCCAGCTTCTTGAAGCTCTGGCCGAAGAAGGAGGCGACCCCCTGCCCGTAGGTCTCCTCGTCGTTGAGGGCGACCACGCGGCGCACCTTGAGGATCTTGTAGGCGAAGTCGGCCTCGACCGCGCCCTGGTAGTTGTCGGTGCCGCAGACGCGGAACACGTTCTTGAAGCCCTGCTCCGTCAGCGTCGGGTTCGTGGACGCGGCCGACACCATGGGGATGTCGGCCTTGTGGAGGATGCCGGAGGCTGGGATGGAGATGGAGGAGTTGAAGAAGCCGACGACCGCGTTGACGTGGTCGGAGACGAAGGAGTCGGCGCAGGCGACGCCGATGGCCGGGGTGGCCTGGGTGTCGCAGGCGTCGATCTTGACCTTGTGCCCGTCGATGCCGCCGGCCTTGTTGATCTGACTGGCCGCCATGTTCACCGCGTGCTCGTCGCTGACGCCGTAGGTGGCCTCTGAACCCGTCAGCGGATTGGCGAAGCCGATGACGAAGGGTGAACTGGCGGCCGCGACCGTGGCCGAGAGCGAGACCGTCGCGGCGGCGGCGGCGACCACCGCCGCGGCCGAAAGTGCAGCGAGAACACGCGGACAGGACCTGAGCGACATGCGCCTACCCTCCTAGGACCTCGCCAGGTACCAACCCATGCCCGGCCGGTCAGTGCCATTTAGGACGGCGCACCGCCGTTAGTCAATCGCCCGTTGGTATGAGATGGGCGGGTCGGTCCGCGCCTCACGCACCGCCTAGACTTCGGCCGATGGATCTCAGCACGCCGCCCGTCCTTCCCTGGGATGGGGAGCGTGCATCGTGAGCCGGGCTGGGCCCCGGGTGGTCGTCGCCGGGCTCGGGGCCATGGGCTCGGCCGCCGCCGCGGCGCTGTCGCGCCGGGGTGCGTCGGTCCTGGCCCTGGACCCCAGGGGACCGGGACATCGCGAGGGGTCCTCGCACGGGGAGTCGAGGATCATCCGCCAGGCCTACTTCGAGGACCCCGCCTACGTGCCGCTGGTCCAGCGCGCCTACCGCCTCTGGCGCGAGCTGGAGGCGGACTGCGGCGAACGGCTGCTGGAGCTCACCTCCGGCGTCATGGTGGGGACCCCCACCAGCGTCCTGGTCCAGGGAGCCCTGGCCAGCGCGCGTCGCTGGCAGCTTCCCCACCGGGTCCTCGAAGCGAAGGATGTGCAGCGCGAGTTCCCCGCGCTGCGGCCGTCCCCGGACCAGGTGGGGCTGGTGGAGCCTGAGGCCGGGGTCCTGGCCCCCGAGCTCGGCGTGCTCTGCCTGCTCCGCCAGGCCGCCGGGCACGGGGCCGAGCTGCACTTCGGGGAGCGGCTCCTGGGCTGGGAGGAGTCCCGGGACGGCGTCTCGGTCCGGACCGACCGCTCGGCGCTGGCCGCGGACCTGCTGGTGCTCTGCTGCGGGGCCTGGAGCGGCTCCCTGGTCGGCCCCTCGGGCCCGCCCCTCTCCGTCGAGCGGCAGGTGGCGGTCTGGTTCAGGCCCCAGAACGTGGCCGACTTCTGCGCTCCCCGGTGTCCCGTCTACATCGCGGAGTCGAGCCGGGGGGAGTTCTTCTACGGCATCCCCAGTCGGGACCGCCAGACGGCCAAGGCGGCCCAGCACCACGGGGGACGGACGGCGACTGCCGAGACGGTCGAGCGCGAGGTCTCGGGAGCGGACCTGGAGTCGCTCCGCGAGGGGCTGGCGGGGATCGCCCCCGACCTCGCCTCGGCACCGGTGGACCGGGCCTCGGTCTGCCTCTACACCAACACCCCCGACCAGAACTTCCTCATCGGGCGCTACCCCGGCGCCGGGTCCGTGCTGCTGGCGGCGGGGTTCTCGGGACACGGCTTCAAGTTCGCGCCGGTGGTGGGGGAGGTTCTCGCGGACCTGGCCCTGCTGGGCTCGACGGAGCAGCCCATCGGGGTCTTCGACCCCGGTCGGTTCGAGGTCACCAGAGCGGCGACTGGGGAACCTCCGGGTCCGGTGCCAGTCCCTCCCCCAGCGCGGCCATGACCTCCCCGACCACGTAGATCGACCCCAGGGCCACGACCAGGCCGCCCTCACCGGCCCAGCCGCGGGCCCGGGCCAGCGCCGCGGCCACCGGCTGCCGGACCTCGGCATCGCCGGCCCAGGAGGCCGCCACCAGCTCGGCCGCCGCCGCCCGCTCGGAGCGGGCCCGGGTGAACACGGCGGCGGCGAAGCCCGCGCCCGAGAGCTGCTCCAGCATGCCGCCGTGGTCGTGGTCCGTCATGGAGCCGAAGAGCAGCACCGTGCGGCGCTCCCGGCAGCGACGGGCCAGCTCGGGCAGCACGGCCGCGACGGCCGCCGGGTTGTGGGCGGCGTCGACCAGGACCGGGGGTGCGGAGGCGAGCTGCTGAAGCCGGCCGGGCCAGCTGACCCCGTCCAGCCCGGAGCGCAGCGCCGCCTCGCCGATGGGGAAGCCGCGCTCCCTGAGGCAGTCCCCTACGGCCACCGCCAGGGCCGCGTTGGGCCGCTGCAGCTGGCCCTCCAGGCCCAGGCACAGACCCGCCAGGCGCCCGGCGGGCGTGGTGACGTCGAAGGTCGGGTCACCGGGTCGGGAGTCGAGTCGGATCTCCTCCCCGAGCTGCCAGAGGCGGGCGCCGTTCCGCGCCACCGCGGCCCGGAGGGGGGGCTGCGCCTCGGCCCCGGCGCCGGAGACGACCAGGTTGCCGGGCTTGACGATGGCTGCCTTCTCGCGCGCGATCTCGGGGATCGTGTTGCCCAGCTGGGCCTGGTGGTCGAGGCCCACCGAGACCAGCACGGCGATGCCGCCGTCCCAGATGTTGGTGGCGTCGAGGCGCCCCCCCAGCCCCACCTCGCAGACCACCAGCTCCGCTCCCCAGCGACGGGCCGCGAGGAAGCCCATGGCCGTCAGCAGCTCGTGGTGGGTGGGCCGGGCCGAGCTCCGCGCCATGGCCTCCGCCGCCTCGATCACCGGCTCCGCCACGGCGACGAACCCCGCCTCTCCGATGGGCTCGCCGCCCAGCTGCAGCCGCTCGCGGTAGCTGGTGAGGTGCGGCTTGGTGAGCAGCGCCACGCGCAGCCCGGCCCGGCGCGCGATGGAGTCCACCATGGCGCAGACCGAACCCTTGCCGTTGGTGCCGGCGACGAGGACCCCAGGGAGCCCGACCTGGGGGTCGCCCAGGCGCCGGCACAGCTCGCGGGTGCTCTCCAGTCCCAGTCGCATGCCCCGCTGGCTTCCCCCGGCCAGCCGCTCCAGGGCCTCCCGGTAGGTCTGGGGCGCGGGCTCCTCGGTGGTCTCCTCCACGCGTGGCATTCTGGACGCGTGAACCGGAGCCGCCGCCGGCCGGGCCTGCCCCTGGTGCTGGGCCTGGCCGGCCTGCTCCTGGCCGGGTGCGGCGCCGCCCCCGCCGTGGCCCCGCCCAGCCCCACCCCCAAGCCACCGCCCCTGCTGGGCCTGGCCGGGGTCAGCAGCTCCCCGGTCTCGATCTCGGGCCCCTACCTGGTCAGCGGGAACCTCGGCTCCGGGACCCGGGCGGTGGAGGCGGTGAGCGTCCCGGACACCGCGGAGGCAGCGGTCTCGGCCCTGGCCGCCGCCTTCGGCGTGCCCGGCCCGCCCATCAGCAGCGCGGACGGGCTGGGGTACAACCTCGGCGCCACCAGCGGCTACCAGCTCACCACCAACCCCACCCTCAGCTCCTTCAACTACCACCCCAACACGCCCACCGACGAGGTCGGGATCACGCCCTCGGTGGCGGTCGCAGAGCAGTACGCGGAGCAGTTCCTGGAGCAGAGCCACGTCCCCGCCGGCGGCGGGGTGCTGCCCCTGCCCCAGCTCAGCTACTCCCACGGCTCGGACCGGACCGTGTTCTTCCAGTGGACGCTGGAGGGCCTGCCGGTGGTCAACATCCTGGGCCAGCCACAGGAGATCTCGGTCGACGTCGCCACCAACCGCACCGAGACCAAGGAGCTGGTGGGGATGTCCGGGGCCGTCCCCTACGGGGCGACCGCGGCGCCGGTCCGCTACCGGGCCATGCCCCAGTACCTGGCGGTGCAGCTGCTCAACGCGGGGACCATCGACCCCGGCGCCTACGTGCTCTCGCCCGAGAACCGTCCCTACCCCCGTGAGAGCCCGACGGCCGGCTCGGCGGTGACCATCAGCTCGATCTCGGTCGCCCTGGTGGCCAGCTACGGTACCGCGGTGCCCGTCTACCTCTACCAGGCCTCCTCGCCGGCCGGGAGCCGGACCTTCGTCACCTGCGCGCCCGCCCCCTCCAGCTGCGTCCCGCTGCGCTTCAGCAACGCCGGCGCCGGTCCCAGCCCCGCCGCCTGAGCCGCACGGATCTCAGGCCGCTGGCACCAGCTCCTTGAGCGCCGCCAGCAGCCGCACCACCGACTCGCGGGCGTCCCCGAACAGCATCAGGGTGCGGGGGTCGTAGTAGAGCTGGTTCTCGATCCCGGCGAAGCCCGGGTTCATGCTCCGCTTCAGCACCACCACGTGCTCCGCCTGGTCCACGTTGAGGATGGGCATGCCGTAGATGGGGCTCGAGGGGTTGCTGCGGGCGGCCGGATTGGTCACGTCGTTGGCCCCGATGACCACGGCCACGTCGGTGCGGGGGAACTCGGGGTTGATGTCCGCCATCTCCCGGAGCTGGGTGTAGGGCACATCCGCCTCGGCCAGGAGGACGTTCATGTGCCCCGGCATCCGCCCGGCCACGGGATGGATCGCGTACTTCAC
Organism: Candidatus Dormiibacterota bacterium; assembly: GCA_030038765.1. Classification (GTDB taxonomy): domain Bacteria; phylum Chloroflexota; class Dormibacteria; order Aeolococcales; family Bog-877; genus Bog-877. Next base: position 21,741 of record JASHRA010000148.1, read on the forward strand.
CTCCACGCCCCGGCGCTCGAGCTGGGTGGCGAGTTCCTTGACCTCGTGCTGGGCCTTGGCCACGGCCATGCCGTAGCCGGGCACGAAGACCACCTGGCGGGCGTAGCCGAGCAGGATGGCGACGTCCTCCGGGGTGACGCTGTGGACGCTCCGGTCCCCCGCCTCTCCGGCCTCGCCGGCGGCCTCCACCTGGCTGCCGAAGGCGCTGAAGAGGACGTTGGCGAGGGAGCGGTTCATGGCCCGGCTCATGAGCTGGGTGAGGATCGTGCCCGAGGCCCCGACCAGGGCCCCGGCGACGATCAGGACCTCGTTGTCGAGGACGAACCCGCTGACCGCCGCCGCCAGCCCGGTGAAGGAGTTGAGGAGGGAGATGATGACCGGCATGTCGGCGCCGCCCACGGGCAGGACGAAGGCCACCCCGAAGCCGAGGGCGAGGAGCTCGTAGGCGAGGAAGAGCCAGATCGAGGCGTGCACGGCGACGATGACCACCCCCAGGGCCACGATCACCGCCAGCAGGGCCCCGTTGGCCGCCCGTTGGTAGGGGAAGGTGACCGGGGTCCCCCGCATCAGGCCCTGCAGCTTGCTGAAGGCGATCAGGCTGCCGGAGAAGCTGACCGAGCCGATGAGGCAGCCGATCACGATCGGCACCGAGCTGCCCGGGCTCAGCGTGGCCACGCCGCTGGCCAGCTCGCCGGTGCGGTGGATGAACTCGTCGGCTCCGATCAGGGCGGCCGCGCCGCCGCCCATGCCGTTGAAGAGGGCCACCATCTGGGGCATGGCCGTCATCCGGACCATGCGGGCGGCGGCGGTGCCCAGCACCGCCCCCACCACCAGGGCCGGGATCACCGCCGCCCAGGGCAGGGCCCCCAGCCCCACGAAGGTCACCAGCAGGGCGATCAGCATCCCCACCGCCGCCAGCCAGTTGCCCCGCCGCGCCGTGGCCGGGGATCCCAGGAGCCGGATGCCGAAGATGAAGAGGATCGCGGTGGCGAGGTACCCCAGGGCCACCAGCTGGGGGAAGTGGATCACCTGGGCCGTTCCTCGCCGGGGCCGGGTCGCCGCTTGAACATCTCCAGCATCCGGTCGGTGACGACGAAGCCTCCGACCACGTTGATGGTCCCCAGGAGGACGGCCAGGAAGGCGATCACCGTGCCCGCCGTCCCGTGGACGCCGGCGGCGATCACCAGCGCTCCCACCAGCACGATGCCGTGGATGGCGTTGGTCCCGGACATCAGCGGCGTGTGCAGGGTGGCCGGCACCTTGGAGATGAGCTCGAAGCCGATGAAGACGGCCAGCACGAAGATGAACAGGCCGATCAGCAAGGACCCGCCGAAGGCGCTCATGAGGCCGGCACGGAGGGGAGTTGGCCATCGTGGACGACGCAGGTCGCGGCCACGACCTGGTCTTCGAAATTCAGTTCGAGACGACCATCCTTGATGATCGACAGGAGGAACCGGGCGAGGTTCCTGGACATCAGCTGGCTGGCGTGGTACGGCATCCGCGAGGGCAGGTCGGTCGGTCCCAGGATCACCACGCCATGGACCTCGACCTCCCCGCCCGGCTGGGTCAGCTCGCAGTTGCCCCCGGCCTCGGCGGCCAGGTCGACGATCACGGAGCCCGGTCGCATCTTCTCGACCGTCGGGGCCCGCACGAGCACGGGGGACTTCCGCCCCGGGATCGCCGCCGTCGTGATCAC
>JASHRA010000149.1 GCA_030038765.1 Candidatus Dormiibacterota bacterium
CAGACGCGCTGCCGGCTGCTCTGCCTCGACGAGCCCTTCACCGGCCTCGACCGCAACCTGGCCGAGGAGCTGGGGGAGCTGGTCCGGTCCGAGGCCGAGCAGAGCGGGACGGCCGCCATCCTGGTCACCCACCAGCTCGCCGACGCCCAGGCCTTCGCCCCCCGCCTGGCCCTGCTGGAGCGAGGCATGATGGTCCAGATGGGCGACCCCCGCGAACTGGTCCTGGCCCCGGCCAGCCCGGTGGCGGCCGAGCTGGTCGGCTACCGCGGCCGGCTCCACCGCGGCCAGCAGCTGATGCTGGTCCACCCCGAGCTGGCCCGGCCGCTGCCCGGGCCGGAAGGGGCGGAGCTGAGCGGCCGGGTGCTGGCGGTGCGGCCCCGGGGGGGCCGGCTGGAGCTGGAGCTGGAGGCCGGCGGCGGCTGGGAGGGCCGCTTCCAGAGCCACGTCGACGAGGCCCCCAGCCCGGGCCAGCAGGCCTGGTTCCGGGGCGGCACCGCGATCTTCCAGGTGGGGGAGGGAGGAGATGGCGCTGGCTGACCGCCGCGCCCAGCGCCGGGCTCCCCTGCCGGGGGCGCTGGAGGCGGGCCGGAGGCTGCGGCTGAGCCGGCTCGGGGCCGGCCTCTCCCAGAGCCAGCTGGCGCGGGCCTGCGGCGTCAGCCGCCAGGCCGTGGCCGGGGCCGAGGCCGGCATCTGGTCCCCCTCGCTGGCGGTGGCGCTGCGCCTAGCCCGGGTCCTCGGCACCAGCGTGGACCGTCTCTTCGCCCCCGAGCCCCAGGTCCAGGAGCTGGACGTGGCCAGCCTGGGCCCCAGCAGCGCCGGTGGCCGGGCGCGGGTGGCGCGGGTCTGGGAGCGCTGGGTCGGGCTGCCCCTGGAGGGGGACCGGGCCACGCTGCCAGGCTTCCTCCCCTCCACCGGCGCGATCGGGCCCGAAGCCGGCCGGGGGCTCCGCTGGGGCAGCCAGCGGGACCTGGTGGCGGCCGGCTGCGACCCGGCGCTCAGCCTGCTGGCGGGACCGGTGGGGGCCGCCGGCGAGGGCTGGACCCTGGACTGGTGGCCCTGCGCCAGCGCCGAGGCGCTGCGGCTGCTCCGCCAGGGCCTGGTCCACGTGGCCGGGGTGCACCGCCCGGTCGGGGAGCAGCGAGCTCCCGAGGCCGAGCGTGACCTGGCCTGCCTCGGCTTTGCCCGCTGGCGCGAGGGACTGGTCTTCCGCCCCCCGCCGGAGCCGCCGGTCCGCTCCGTGGCGGACGCCGTCGAGCGCCGGCTGCGCTGGGCCAACCGCGAGCCCGGCGCCCAGGCGCGCACCCTGCTCGACCGCGAGGTGGGGGGGCTCGGGCTGGAGGGCTCATCCCTGCCCGGCTACGGCACCGAGGCCAGGGGGCACCTGCCCCTGGCCAGCCTGGTGGCCAGCGGCGCCGCCGACGTCGGGGTCGCCACCGAGCCCGCCGCCCTCGCCTACCGGCTGGCCTTCCTCCCCCTCACCGACGAGCAGAGCCTGCTGCTGGTGCCGCGGCCCCGGCTGGACACGCCCGAGCTGCGCCTCCTCCTGGAGGTGCTGGCCAGCGTCTGGCTGCGGCGCGAACTGGAGGCCCTCCCCGGCTACGACGCCAGCATCCTGGGCGAGGACCTGAGCCCCGCCGGCGGCTGAGCCGAAGCCGGCGACGCGCCCCCCGGGCCCTCCTGCTCCGCCCGCGGGGCACACCGTCCTTGGCCATTCCTTAGCCATTCCATCGCCCACTCATAACTGACGCCGCCCTACCGTGCGGGCGTCGGCGTCGTGGAGTTGGTTGGCCCCCGCGGGAGCACGGCCATCGCCGAGGAGACCTTCGCTTGATCCCCGACCACCCTCCCTACACGCTCGCCTGCCTGGACCTGGCCGGGACGCTGGTCTCGGACGAGTCCGGTGACGGTGGCGGGCTCGTGGGCCGCGCCTTCGCCGCCGCCCTGGACGCGGTCGGCATCCCCGCCGAGGGCCAGGAGCGCAGCTTCATGGAGGCCTACATCCACGACACCATGGGCCAGTCCAAGCGGGACGTCTTCGCCGGGCTCTTCCCCGAGCCGGCCCGGGCGGCGGCGGCCAACGCCGCCTTCGAGTCCGTCTACGGCGAGCTCATCGACGGCGGCGCGGCGGTGCCCATCCCGGGCGCCGAGGAGGCGGTGGCCCAGCTGCGCCGGGCCGGGATCCGGGTCTGCCTCGTGACCGGCTTCTCGCCGCTCACCCGGGACCGCCTGCTCCAGAGCCTGGGCTGGTCCCAGCTCGCCGACCTGGTCCTCTCCCCGGCCGACGCCGGCCGGGGACGGCCCTACCCCGACCTGGTGCTCACCGCCGTGCTCCGCCTGCGCATCGACGACGTCCGCAGCGTGATCGTGGCCGGGGACACGGAGGCCGACATCAGCACCGGGCTCCGGGCCGGGGCCCGGGTCGTGGCCGGGGTCCTCACCGGCAGCTGCGACCGGGCCACCCTGAGCGCGGCCGGGGCCACCCACGTGCTGGAGTCGGTGGCGGAGCTGCCCGAGCTGGTCTCGGCCGCCTGAGGGCGCCGGCCCGCCCTCAGGGGCGCCAGACGGTCTGCACGTTGGTGAACTCGCGCATGCCGAAGGCGTGCAGCTCGCGGCCGTAGCCGCTCCGGCGCACCCCGCCGAAGGGGAGCCGGGAGTCCGAGTGGGTCATGCCGTTGACGAAGACGCCGCCCGTGTCCATCCGCGCCGCCAGGGCCACGCCCCGCTCCACCTCGCCGGTCCAGATGTTGCCCCCCAGGCCGTAGCGGCTGTGGTTGGCGAGCCGCACCCCCTCCTCCTCGTCCCCCACCCGGCTGAAGGCGGCCACGGGGCCGAACGTCTCCTCGTCGAAGACGGCCATCCCGGGTCGGGCGCCCTCGATCACGGTGGCGGGGTAGAAGAAGCCCCGCCCGGAGGGCAGCTCGCCACCGAGGGTGACCCGGGCCCCGGCGGCCCGGGAGCGCTCCACCTGGTCGTGGAGGCGCTGGCGCAGGTCCTCCCGGGCCAGCGGCCCGAGCCGCGTCGGAGGGGCCAACGGGTCGCCCTGGGGGAGGGCCGCGGCCAGGGCGGTGAAGCGCTCCTGGAACTCGTCCGCGACCTGCTCCAGGACGAGGAAGCGCTTGGCCGCGATGCAGGTCTGGCCCGCGTTCTGGAAGCGGGCCCGGACCCCCACCTCGGCCGCCATCTGGAGGTCCGCGTCCTCCAGGACCAGGAAGAAGTCGGAGCCGCCCAGCTCCATCACCGTCTTCTTCAGCTCCCGCCCGGCCAGCGTCGCCACCTCGCTGCCGGCCCGGTCGCTGCCGGTCAGGGTCACCGCCCTCACCCGGGGGTCGGCGATCACCTGAGGGATGGCCCCGGTGTCGACCAGGAGGCAGCCCAGCGAGCCCTCGGGGAAGCCCGCCTCGTCCACCAGCCGCGAGATGGCCCGGGCGCAGCCGAAGCAGTTGGGCGCGTGCTTCAGCACGCCGGTGTTGCCGGCGACCAGGGCCGGGGCGGCGAAGCGGACCACCTGCCAGAAGGGGTAGTTCCAGGGCATGATCGCCAGCACCACCCCGAGGGGGCGGAAGGCGACGAAGCTGCGCGGGGAGTCGGAGGGGGCGGGCTCGTCGGCGAGGAAGGAGGGGCCCTGCTGGGCGAAGTAGTCGCAGGCGAGGGCGCACTTGTCGACCTCGGCCTCCGCCTCGCCCAGCGGCTTGCCCATCTCCGCCGTCATCAGATGGGCCAGCTCCTCGCGCTCCCGGCGCAGCCCCTGGCCCAGGGCCAGCATCCGCTCCGCCCGCCAGGCGGGGCTCTGGGCGGAGTTGGCGAGGAAGGCGCGCTGGGCCCGCTCCAGGGTCGCCTCGACCGCCGCCCGGTCCTGGGCCGGGTACTCCGCCACCAGCTCCTCGGTGGCGGGGTTGACGGACCGGAAGACGGTGCTGACGCGCTCGGCGGTGTTCACTCCGAAGCCCCTCTCCATGTGGCCGGACGGATCGTTCCGGACCCCCTCCCAAAGTGTCCCACGCCCGCCGCAGCGGGGTGCGCGGGGGCTCAGCCGGCCGCGCTCTCCGGGTCGGACGTGGGGCTCGTGGCGGGGGAGCTGGCCACGATCGCCTGGTGCACCTGGGCCAGGTCCAGGACCCGGTGGGAGCGGATCTGGAGCTGGCAGGTGAGCAGGCCCTGGCCCTCGGTGGTGAGCCGGATCGGGCGCAGGTAGACCTGCTCCCCGGGACCCAGCTGGAGCCTCCGGTGGAGCTCCTGGTTGAGCCCCGGCAGGGAGATGTCGGGGGGCAGGGCCAGCTCCAGGTCGAGCTGGATGGGCACGTGGGTGACGGTGAGGCCGGAGGCCAGGGCGGCGCTGTTGGGGATCCGCACCAGCCGGCCGCCCACGTCCACGGTGGTGTAGACGACCCCGATCTGGGTCACCACGCCGGAGTAGTCGTAGCCCCCGAAGAGATAGGTGCGCAGGTGGATCCAGCTGCCCACGGTGAAGGGCCGCGCCATCAGCAGCACGATGCCGGCGAAGACGCTGGCCAGCGAGGTCTGGGCCGCCACCCCGACGATGACGCCGAGAACGGCCCCCGCCGCCAGCAGGCCGGTGAGGTTGATGTCGAGGGCGGACAGCACCCCGACCGCGAGCACCACGTAGAGGCTCCAGGTGATGACGGGCCGCCACCCGGCCAGGCCGGTGCCGCGCAGGCTGGAGAAGGCGTTGCTGACGAAGGAGCGGATGCAGACGCCGCCGAAGACCACGGCCAGGAGCAGGATCCCCACCTGGACCTCGGTGCGGTAGCGCCGGGCGGTGAGATCGAGCAGCTCGGGGCGGGCCGCCACCACCGCGATCAGGAGCAGGAGCGAGATGCCGGCCGTGATCCAGGAGCCGCGGCGCTCGGTGCTGAGGGTGGGGCGGGGAGCGATCACCGCCCCATGCTGCCAGAGACCTCCGCCCCCTCGTCGGGGGCACCGGCACCGCGCCGGGCGATCCCGCTGGTCGGGGAGCGAGATCGAGCTGTCGGGAACGGGGAGGTCGAGCCGTCCCGGGCCGTCTCCGGCCCCGGCCGAGCGGGCGGGGCCGATAATCTCCGCCAGGGCATGGATGAGCTGATCCCCGTCGAGGGCGTGGAGAGCGAGTTCGACCGCCTCGCCTCCTCGCTCCGGGCCGACTCGCGCGACCTCACCACCTTCCTCCAGGTGATGGCGCAGAAGTTCGAGGAGGCACTGCCGGGCCTGGTCCGGGTGGAGCGGGCCCGGGGCCTGCTGGGCCGGGGGCGGAGGGTGACCCGGATCAGCCTCCAACTGGGCGAGCTCCGCTTCGACCTCTCCGAGCCCGCCGGTGCCCTGGAGGCGCGCGCCACCCGCGTGGTGCGCGGCATCGCGCTCAAGAGCGACGTGCTGGAGCCGGACCTCTGGCTGGAGCAGCTGGCCCGCGCCCTCACCGCCCAGGCCCAGGCGAGCTCCCAGGCCCGCCTGGCCCTGGAGCGCCTGCTCAGCTGATGCCCGCTCCCGCTCCCCGCCCGGCGGCGCCGCGGGCGCTCGCCTGATGCGCTTCTTCCGGGGCGGCTCCGGCGGCTCCGGCGACGAGCCGGTGGAGGAGCGGGCGCTGCGCCTGGCCCGGGCCGAGCGCAGCCAGCAGCTGGTCGAGGCCGGCGGCATCCCGCTGGAGGCGGAGGAGCGGATCCGCCGCCAGTCGAGCCAGGGCGGGGTCTGGACCTCGGACCTCTCGGTCGACGAGCTGGCCGCCCTGCGCGGCGCCGGCTTCCGGCCCCTGGCCCAGGTGCTGGGCAGCTCCCTCTACCGCCTGGGCTGGATCAGCACCGGCCTGGGTGGCGGCCTCGGCGGCCCCGGCTGGGGCGGGATGTACGGCTGGGGAGCGGCCCAGCCCCGGGAGAACCAGCTCCTCACCCAGGGCCTCTACGAGGCCCGCTCCCGGGCCATCAACCGGCTCCTCCAGGAGGCCCGGGGGCTGGGGGCTGACGGGGTCGTGGGGGTGCGGCTGACGATCCAGCACTGGGACTGGGCCCAGGGCATGTCCGAGTTCACGGTCCTGGGCACGGCGGTGCGCCGGATCGACGGCCCCCCGCCCGGCGAGCCCTTCACCTCGACCCTCTCCGGCCAGGACCTGGCCCGGCTCATGTCGGCCGGCCACTTCCCCCTCCGGCTGGTGATGGGGGCGAGCGCGCAGCAGGCGGTGGCCTTCTTCGGCGCCGCCCTGGGCGGGGGCGGCTACTCGGCCTGGGTCAACAGCGAGATCCAGCCCTTCAGCCAGGCCATGCACCAGGCCCAGACCTTCTCCCAGCGGCGCCTGGCCGACAACGCCGCCGAGGCGGGGGCGGAGGGGGTGGTCGGGGTCAGCTTCGTCTCCAACGTGGTCGAGTACGGGACCGGCTCAGAGCGAGTCCTGGGCCGGATCGTTGAGTGGGTGATACTGGGCACGGCGGTGGTCCGGCAGCCGGCGCCGCCCTCCCCGGCGGCGCCCCGTATGGTGGTCCACCTCAACAGCGGAGGGAACCAGATTGTCGGACCAGGCTAGCCTCACTCAGGACCTCCCCGAGGACGCGCTCCGCCGGCTCAAGGAGATGCGCGGGGGGGAGGGGCGCCGCGGCCTCTTCACCAGCGACCTCTCCATCTCCGAGTTCCTGCTCGTCAAGGAGGCCGGCTTCGACCCGGTCGGGCTGGTGGTGGGGAGCTCCATCTACCACATCGGCATCCAGCTCGCCTCCTACCGCCAGAACCAGGAGCTCCAGGTCCTGAGCCAGGCCATGTACCACGCCCGCGAGCTGGCCATGAGCCGCATGGAGGAGGAGGCGGATGCCCTGGGCGCGGATGGCATCGTCGGGGTCCGGCTCGACATCAACCGCTACGAGTGGGGCCAGGGGCTGGCCGAGTTCATGGCCGTGGGCACGGCGGTGCGCAGCCAGCAGGGCGCCATGCGCACCTCCAAGGGGCGTCCCTTCACCTCGGACCTCTCGGGCCAGGACTTCTGGACCCTGCTCCAGGCCGGCTACGCGCCCCTGGGCCTGGTCATGGGCTCCTGCGTCTACCACGTGGCCCACCAGGGCCTGGGCCAGTGGATGCGCCGGGTGGGCCAGAACCAGGAGATGCCCAACTTCACCCAGGCCCTCTACGACGCCCGCGAGCTGGCCATGTCCCGGATGCAGGCGGAGGCCGAGGAGGTCTCCGCCGAGGGCATCGTCGGGGCCCAGATCCACGAGAACAACCACGGCTGGGGCAGCCACGTCATCGAGTTCTTCGCCGTGGGCACGGCGGTGCGCCCGACCAAGGAGGACCACCGCATCGCCGCCCCCCAGCTGGTGCTCTCCCTGGACCAGTAGCGGTGGGGCGCCGGTGAGCGCTCTCGCCTTCCTCTACGACGACCTCTTCCTCAGCCACGACAGCCCCGGCCACCCCGAGTCCCCGGCCCGCCTCAAGGCCATCACCGAGCGCCTCCGGGGCGAGCCCCGGCTCGCGGCCTGCGCCTGGCTGGCGGCCCCGGCGGCGGGGGAGGAGGACCTCTTCCTGGTCCACGAGCCCCAGCACGTGGACCGCATCCGCCGCTTCGCCGAGCGCGGCGGCGGCTGGCTGGACGCGGACACCTACTGCAACCCCGACTCCTACCGGGTGGCCCTGGCCGCCGCCGGGGCCGCCCTGGAGGCCGCCCGGGGGACCCTGGAGCAGCCCTCACGGGCCAGCTTCGCCCTGGTCCGGCCGCCCGGCCACCACGCCACCCCCTCCCGGGCCATGGGCTTCTGCCTCTTCAACAGCGTGGCCCTGGCCGCGCGCCACGCCCAGCGCCGCCTGGGCCTGGAGCGGGTGGCGGTGGTGGACCTCGACGTCCACCACGGGAACGGCACCCAGGAGGCCTTCTACGGCGACCCCTCGGTGCTCTACTGCTCGCTGCACCAGCAGCCCCTCTACCCCGGCAGCGGGGCCAACCAGGAGCGCGGCGAGGGCCAGGGCTACGGCCTCACCCTCAACCTGCCGCTGCCCCCCGGCACCGGCTCCGGGGCCTGGCTCGACGCGCTCGGCCACCAGGTTGTGCCCGCCCTCCAGCGCCACCGGCCCCAGCTGATCCTGGTCAGCGCCGGCTTCGACGCCCTGGCCGGGGACCCGCTGGCCTCCCTGATGCTGGACCCGGAGGCCTACGCCCAGGCGGCCGCCCTGCTGGCCGATACCGCCGCCGGCCTGGGCGCGCCCGCCTGCGTCTGGGTCCTGGAGGGCGGCTACGGGCTGGGTCAGATGGCGGAGGCGGTCCGGCTCTGCGCCCTGCGGCTGGCCGGCCTCTAGCCGCTCCGACCGGGGGCCCGGGGCGGCTCCGAGCGCACCGCCACCCCGGCCACCACCGCCCCCACCCCGAGCAGGTCGAGCCAGGTGGGGACCTGGCCCAGCACCAGCAGGCCCACGCCCACGGCGCAGGCGGGCAGGAGCGCCAGCATGAGGGCGAAGCTGCCCCGCCGCAGCCGGGCCATGGCCAGCTGGTCGCAGACGTAGGGGATGACGGAGGAGCAGACGCCCACCCCGGCCCCGGCCAGGGCCCAGACCGGACGCCCCAGGCTGGGCAGGGCGGCGGGCAGGCCGATGGGGGTGATCACTAGGAGCGCCACCAGCATCGAGAGCCCGAGCCGGTCCACGCCGGCGCCGGCCCCGGATGCCGCCAGGCGGTGGCCCAGGACCACGTAGAGGGCGAAGAGGACGCAGTTGGCGAAGGCGAAGCCGAAGGCCAGGGGCTGGCCTGAGAGGCTCACCTCGGCCAGCAGCGCCACCCCGCCCCCGGCCAGCAGCAGGGAGAGCAGGTTGCGCCGGCTGCGGCTGGCGGCGGCCGCCAGCGTGATCGGGCCGAGGAACTCGATGGCGCCTACCGTGCCCAGGGGCAGGCGTTCGATGGCGAGGTAGAAGCAGCTGTTCATGGCCGCCAGCACGACTCCCAGCTGGACCAGAGTGCGCCGCTCCCCCGGGCCCAGGCGGGCCCAGCGGCGCCAGGGCCGGCGCCAGGCGGCGAAGACCAGGGCGGCGCTGGCGATCCTGAGCCAGGCCACCCCCAGGACCGCCACGTGGGAGAAGAGCAGCACCGCCAGGGCGGGCCCCAGGTAGTGGAAGACGGCGCTGCCCAGGAAGTAGCTCGCCGGCGGCAGCCGGTAGAGGAGAAGGCCCGCCACCCCGGCGGGCGGCGCGGAACGTCGGCCGGCCACCACCACGGGAATATGATCTAAGGCACCGAATGCGACCTCCATAGCTCTACACAGGAGGATCCATGTGAAATCCTATGTATCATTGGTGAATGGCTGACAATTCCTTCAGACCCTCGCAGCGGGACCTGGACCCCACCGACCTGCGCCTGCTGGCCCAGCTCCAGGCCCGACCGCGCGTGCCCATGGCCGAGCTGGCCCGGCAGGTGGGGATGTCGGCCCCGGCCGTCTCCGACCGCGTCCAGCGGCTGGAGCACCTGGGCGTGATCCGCGGCTACCGCCTGGAGCTGGACCCCAGCGCCATCGGCCTGGGGCTCGCCGCCTATGTCCGGGTCCGGCCCGCGCCCGGCCACCTGCCCCAGGTGGCGGATCTGGCGCGCGACCTGCCCCAGGTGGTGGAGTGCCACCGCATCACCGGCGAGGACTGCTTCCTGCTCCGCGTCCAGGTGGCTGGCGTGGGCCAGCTGGAGACGGTCCTGGACCGCTTCCTGGCCCACGGCCAGACCGTCACCTCGGTGGTCCAGTCCTCGCCCGTCCCGCTCCGGCCCCTGCCCCTGCCGGGCCTCCCCGAGAAGGCCTGATCAGGACGCTTGTGCGCAAGCCGCTCGCCGGCTGACGTGGCTCTCTCAGCAGGTCGCCGAATCTACCTGAGCTACACCTGAGGCGAGGCGACGGCCCGAGGGACGGCAGCTGGCATTCTCTTTCATCCTCGATGCGCGCGTCGTGTATCCGTTCTCGCTGAGAGACACCTTGCTGCCTCGCGCGGAGCGAGAACCCGATGTTGCTCGTTGGAGTGAACGCATTGCGGGGAGACGCCGCAACCTTGTTGCGGAGCGAGCTGTCGCCAGCCAGGCGGATCGGTTGGTGCAGCAGGTGAGGACATACCTTCCAGAGGCCGCGGCATCGGGAGAAGGCATTGCGCTGCCGCGACCATCGATGACCAACCACGCCGCGGACAGGCACGTGCTCGCCGCAGCCATCGTCGCCTCAGCTACTGAGATCGTGACCTCCAATCTCAAGGACGTTCCCCTGCAAGCCTGCGCACCGTGTTCCGTCGCGCCGGTCCACCCCGATGCTCTCCTCATGACGCTTCACGGCAGGGCGCCTAGCACGACAGCTCGAGTAGTGACTGAGCAGGCGGCGGATCTCACGACACCGCCGATCAGCCGTGGTGAATTGAGGCGGACGCTAGAGGCTGCCGGCGCTCCGACACTCGCCGCGGCCGTCAAGTGGCCCAGTGACCTGCCCACCGAAGGACTGGGTTGGGCCGCGACCGCGTGTTGAAGAGGGTCACGCTGCCAGCCTCCTCGCCCGACCCGGTCCCTCGTCCGGCGAATTGGCCGTCCGGGCCAGGCGGACCAAGCCCGACTCGGCACCGGTGGGTCGGGCTCGGACTCAGCGGCGCCGGATCTCCACCCGGCCCGCGCTGACGCGGGTCTCGAAGACCAGGTTGTCGACCGTGGCCGGCCCGTGCACCACCTTCCCGGTGCGCAGCTCGAAGCGGGAACCGTGCCAGGGACAGTGCAGCTGGCCGTCCTCCAGGGGGAGCTCGTCGAGGGGGCCGCCGGCATGGGAGCAGACCGCGCCCGCGGCGCAGATCTGGCCCTCGAAGCGGGTCAGCAGCACCTCCGTCCCTCCCGCCGGGCGGCGGAGGAAGGAGCCCTCCACGACCTCGCCCTCGTCGGCCACCGCGCGCCACTTGGAGGGCCCTTCGGCGAAGGCGTTGCGGTTGACCTGGGAGCCGTAGCGGAAGACCAGGTCGCCACCGACGTAGGCTCCGGCCCCGAGGCCGCCCAGGCCCAGCGCCGTGAGCGCCAGCCCGACCCCCCTGCCCCCGCGCCGGCGCGCCCCCAGGGCGGCGACGAAGAGCAGCAGCGAGGCGGAGTTGAGGAGGGCGTGGGCGGTCCCCAGCTCCAGCTCGGCCCCGTACTTGTCCTGCCAGTCGGCGAGGCCGCTGGCGGCCGCTCCCACGCCGGCCACGCAGCCCGCTCCCAGGAGCAGGTCGGCGGCCCCGCTGAGGCCGGGGTCGGCCCGCTCCCCCAGCTGGAGCAGGGCCGAGGCGCCGAAGGCTCCGATGGGGAGGTCGCTGAGGGCGGGATGAAGGGGGTGCCCCAGCCAGCGCCCGTTGAGGGCCTCCTTGAGCCCCTGGAGCCGGCCCTGGCGGAGCTGGCCCTGGAGCCAGTCCTGGACTGCCTTCCCGAGAGGCGGGATGAACCTGATGCGGGCGACGATGGGCTCCAGGTCGACTGCGGTCATGGCCACCCCCCGGCGGGTGTGGGACCGGGGCGGCACCTCGCGTCCGGTCCCTGAGAATGGGCTGGTGCTGGTGCCCATCCTAGAGGCCGATCCGGACTACGCCGACCTGGCGGCGCACATCGTGAGCCAGGCGGCCGGCCTGGAGCCGCGGGTGGTGGCCCAGCTGGACCAGCTCACCGAGCTGATCCGCCGGGAGCAGGCGGCTGCCATCGTCGCCGACCGCTCCCTGATCCAGGGCCCGCGCGGCGTGGAGGCGGTCCGCAGCGTCTCCACCGCCCCCCTGGTGGTGCTCGGCAGCGAGCCCCAGGAGGTGGTGCCGCTGATGGAGGCGGGCGCCGACTACGTCCTGGAGAAGCCCTACCCGCCGGCCATCCTGCGTGCCACCATGCGCGCCCTGCTGCGCCGCCGCCAGGCGGAGCGGCGGGCCTCGGGGAGGGTCCTCGAGGTGGGCCCGCTGGTGGTGGAGCCGGCCCGCCGGAGCGCCCGGATCGAGGGCCGGCGCCACCTCCTCAGCCCCCGCGAGGCGGACCTGCTGGAGTACATGGCGCTCAACTCGGGGGTGGTGCTTAGCCGGCGGCAGATCATCGACGGCGCCTGGGGCGGAGACCCCAGCGCCACGCCGGCGGCGGTGACCATGTGCGTGCACCGCCTCCGGCTCAAGCTGGAGGCCGACCCGGGCCGGCCCCGGCTGCTCAAGACCCGGCACCGCGATGGCTACGTGCTGGAGGCCCCCCTGCTCGGGCCCGGGGAGCAGGGGTGAGCGCGGAGCCGCGGGGCCGGGTGCTGCTGACCGGCGCCACCGGCTTCGTCGGCGGGGCCGTGCTGCGGGCCCTGGAGGCAGACGGCTACCCGGTGCGGGCCCTGGTGCGGCGGCCCGGGGCGCTGCCCCCGCACCCCCACCTGGAGGAGGCGGTGGGCGACGTCACCGACCCCGCGGCGGTGCGCGCCGCGGCCCTCGGCTGTGGCTTCGCCATCCACTGCGCCGCCGACTACCGCCTGGCCCTGGGCCCGGGGGAGCGGCAGGGGATGGCGGTGGCCAACGTGGGCGGGACGGCCAACGTGCTGCGGGCCTGCGCCGAGGGCGGCGTCGGGCGCCTGGTCCACTGCAGCACGGTGGGCACGCTCGCCTTCCAGCGCGCGGGCCGGGTCTGCACCGAGGCCGACCTGGCACCCTCCCCGGCCCTCCTGGCCGGCCCCTACAAGCGCACCAAGTGGGCCGCTCAGCGGCTCGTCGAGGAGTGGCGGGGGGGCCCGCCCGAGGTGGTGGTGGTGCAGCCCAGCACCCCGGTGGGCGCGGGCGACCGCCGGCCCACGCCGACCGGGGCTATGATCCGGGACTTCCTCCGGGGCCGGATCCCGGCCGTGGTCGACACCGGGCTCAACCTGGTCGACGTGGAGGCGGTGGGGAGGGGACACGTGCTGGCCCTGGAGCGGGGCCGGCCCGGGCGCCGCTACATCCTCGGGGACCGCAACCTCGCCCTGCGGGCGCTGCTGGCCTGGATCGGGGAGCTGGGCGGGCGCCGCCCGCCGCGCTGGCGGATCCCCCTCGGTGTGGCCCTGGCCGCCTCCCTCCTCAGCGAGGCCGAGGCGCGCCTGCGCGCTCGCGCCCCGGCCATCCCGCTGACCTCGGTGCGGATGGCGGCCCACCCCATGTACGTGGACGCGTCCCGGGCCCGCTCCGAGCTGGGCTGGGACCCGGGCGACCTGGGCCAGGCCCTGGCCCGGGCCGTCTCGGAGCTGGGCTCGGCGCCGGACTGATGCCGCTGCTGGGACGCTGGTACGCCTTCGGGCCCTGGCTCCTGGTGCTGCTGCTGGTGGGCCGCCGCTACGGCCCCGTGCGGGCCCTCGCCCTCGGCCTCGGCGGCTGGCTGCTGGCCTTCGCCGCCGAGTGGTCCTCGACCCGGGGCCCGGGCCTCCCCTTCGGCCCCTACAGCTACCTCCGGGCCGGGCTGGCCGGGGACTGGCGGCTGCTCGGGGTGCCCCTCTTCGACAGCGTCAGCTTCACCTGGCTCAGCGCCTGCGCCTACGTCGTCGTCGGCTGGCTCGGGGCCCGGGGCCGGGGCCGGATCCTGCTCAGCGCCCTGAGCATGGTGGCGGTCGATCTGGTGGTCGACCCGGTGGCGCTCCGGGGTGGGCGCTGGTGGCTGGGCTCCGTCTACTCCTATCCCAGGGGCAGCGGCCTCTGGTACGGGGTCTCGCTGCTCAACTACGTGGGCTGGCTGGTGCTGGGCCTCGCCGTCTCCGCCTGGGTGGCGCTCTGCCTGGGCCGGGCCAGGAGCCCGGGAGGCTGGCTCCGGGCCGCCTCGGTCGTGCTCCTGGCCGGCGCCCTCCTCCAGGGGCTGGCGCTGGCCCTCTGGCTGGGCATCGCCCCCGCCGGCCTGGCCGCGCTGGCGCTGGCCGGGATCTGCCTCCTCTGGGCGCGCTGGGCCCGGCCCCGACTGGGCGGCCTGGCCCCGCCCC
>JASHRA010000150.1 GCA_030038765.1 Candidatus Dormiibacterota bacterium
GAGCCCGGGCCCCAGCCCCAGGCCCAGGCGGGGCGCGGCCCAGAGTAGGACCCCCAAGCCGAGGAGGAGGAGGGCCGCTCCCAGCCCCAGCGGGCCGGCGCCCCGGGCCAGGTCGCCGTGCCCACCCTCCAGCAGGCGGAGCTCCGTGAGCAGCTGGAGCGAGGTGAGGCCGAGGCCCAGGGCGAGCGCCAGCGCCAGCGTCGCGAGCCGGGGGAGGAGCCGGCCCGAGCCGGCCACCAGGGCGCCCAGGCCGAGCAGCAGGAGCGTGACCAGGAGGGCCCCCTGGAGGGTCGCCGCCCCGGCCCCGAGGGCGGCCTCCCGCCCGCCCCCGATCGGGACCAGGAGCGTGCCCGCAGAGCTTCCCGGGGCGGCCAGCTGGGAGAGGCGGAGCAGCTCCGCGGCCAGGCCCGTGGCGGCCGCTCCCAGCCGGCCCAGCAGGTCGCCCAGAGCGCCGGCGTAGAGCGGCGGCCAGCTGAGGAAGAGCAGCAGCAGGGGGAGGCGCAGGCGCCAGGCCCAGCCGACCCCGTAGGTGAGCACGACGGCGGCGACGGCGAAGGGGGCCAGGGCCAGGAGGTCGGGGCGGAGCGACCAGTAGAACGCCCCCCACATGACAGGCGTGACCGCGATCAGGAAGAGGGAGAGGAGCAGCAGCGGGAGGCCCACGATCCAGTCCAGCTGGCGGTCGCGGATGGGCCCGGGGAGGGCCCGGTAGCGGCGCGCCAGGACCCAGCAGAGGAGGGCCGAGACGAGGGGCAGCAGGAGCAGGAGCCCGACCGAGGAGCGGAGCGGCACCGAGCTGGCGAAGGTGGCCAGGCTGTAGTGGAAGGCGGCCAGGGTGAGGGCCACCAGGAGCAGCGCGCCCCAGGCGGTGGACCGGCCCAGGCGGGCGCGAAGGCCGCCCCCGCCGGTGGCGGCGATGAGCCCGGGGGCGCCGGCCGCGCCCGAGGACCAGACCTCGACGCGTCGCCGGGTGGTCCAGCCCTGGCGGAGGAAGGTGAGGGTGCCGTAGACCCGCGCCGGGCGCAGCACCGCCACCACCCAGAGCGCGGACGCAGGCGCGATGGCGGCGGCCCCGAGGCGCCCCAGCCAGCCCTGGTCGCTGCGTCCCAGGACCAGCAGGCGCGAGCCCATGATCCAGGCCCAGAGCGCGCCCGCCCCCAGCATGGCCTGGGTGTAGGTGGCGGAGCGGGGCCAGTAGAGGGCCAGCACCGCGGTGATGGCCAGGGAGGCCAGGTACCACCAGAGCGTGACCACGGTGTAGACCCAGCCCCAGGTGAGTGGGCTCAGGTAGCGCAGGCGCCAGAAGGTGCGCAGGGTCGTGCCCCGCATCCAGCGCGTCCACTGCCGCAGCTGGTGGGAGACGCGCTCCGGGTACATGGTGAGGCAGACGGCGGAGGGCTGCTGCACGGCCCGCCCCCGGACCAGCGCCTGGGTGGTGAGGAAGGTGTCGTCCCCGAGCAGGATGCGGTGGCCCCAGAAGGTCTCGCCGACGTAGGCGTCGAGCACGTCCCGCACCAGCTGGCCGCGGTAGAGGGCGAAGGTGCCGCGGTTGATCAGCACGTTGCCGCCGGCCACGCTCTGGGCCGAGCAGGTGACCAGCTCCCAGATCAGCTGGCGCGTGCTGTTGATCCGGGTCAAGAGGTTGCGGTCGTGGTTCCAGGCCAGCTCCAGGCCCGCCACCGACTGGACGCGGGCCTCGGCGAAGGGCTTGAGCCCCTCCTCCAGGGCGCGCGCCTCGAGCGTGGTGTCGGAGTCGAGGGTGACGAAGACGTCGGCCCCGTCGCCGCGGAAGGTGCGGGCCTGGGCCGCCTTCTTGCCCGCGTTCTCCTGTCTCACCCAGTCGAAGTCGAGGCCCTCCGGGTGGTGCTCCGTCCACCACTGGCGGAGCTCGGAGTAGTCGATCCGGGAGCCGTCGTCCACCACCTGGACCCGGCCCGGGAGACGGGTCTGGGCCATGAGGGCGTAGAGCACGCGGTCCAGCACCTCGGGGTCCTCGTTGTAGACGGGGACGCTGACCGTGACCCGGAGCCGGTCGAGCTGGCGCTGGGCCTCCGCGCCCACCGTGAAGGGCCGCTCCAGCCAGGAGACGGCCCACTGCAGCCCGGTGAGCAGGAAGTAGCCCATCCAGAGGGCGGCCAGGTCCTGGTAGCGGTGCCAGGAGGTGAGGAACCAGAGGTGGCGGAGCGTGAGCAGCAGCAGCACCAGGCCCGCGGCCCCGATCCAGATCGGCGCCAGGGGCCGCCGCAGGCGGACGCTGGGGATCTCGTAGCTGTGGTTCATGGGTCGGTGACGGCCTTGCGCCGACGCCAGCCGAAGCGGATGCCGAGCAGCAGGACCAGCGTGAGCAGGCCGCTCACCGCCACCCCGTCCGCCACCGGGCCCAGCACCGGGCTGGGCCGGGCCGCCGGCGTGAAGAGCTCCTGGAGGGCCGGGACTGCCGGTCCCGAGGGGGCGCGGCCCGAGGCCGGGAAGTGGTCCTGGGGTCGGTAGCGCCAGAGCTGGGCGCTGGTGCCGCCGTAGGGGGCGGTAGCCACCAGCCGGTAGTGGCGGTTGCCGCGCAGGGCGCGCAGGACGCGTCCGTCGAAGGGGCCGCCGGCGCCGAAGAGCAGCACCACCGAGGAGAAGAAGCCGTGGCGGATGCGGGTCGTGTAGGCCTTGGGGCTGAGGCAGAGGCCGACCGGCCGGCTGATCGAGCCGCCCTCGGGGAGGCGGATGCTGCAGCTGCTGGACCAGCGCCACCACTGCGTCCCGGCGGGGAGGTAGTACTCCAGCAGGGAGGGGTTCTCGGCGAGGATCGGCCCCCTGGTGTCGCCCAGGGTCCGCTCCGCGCCCCGGACCAGTGGGCCGGAGTCGGGCCAGCCACGGAAGAGCTGGTGGGCCTGGGCCAGCCCCAGGAGGCCGGAGCCGGCCAGCGCCAGCACCAGCAGGGCGGCCGCCACGCGCTGCGGGCGGGGCCAGCGCAGGAGGGCGAGGAGCCGGTCCAGCCCGTAGCCGGCGGCGCCGGCGCCGAACCAGGCGCCGAAGTCGAGGTGCTTGGAGAGGGAGGTGAGGGACTGGAGGTGCACATAGGCCAGCGGGACCAGCAGGACGGCCAGGGCCAGCAGGGCCACCAGGGGCAGCTCTGAGCGGCGCCGCCGGGAGGCCAGGGCCAGGAGCAGGCCCAGGGCGGCGGGGGCCGCCACCAGCGCGGTCAGCTCGACGGACTGGGAGATGACGGCGGCGGCCGAGGTCGTTCCCGGCTCCCGCGCCAGGGTGGTCTGGAGGATGCCGGTGAGGTACTCCCCGCCCCCGAGGACGAGCAGGAGCGCGCCCAGGCCGAGCGAGTAGGCGAGCATGGTGCCGCCCCGGGCCAGGGCCTGGCGTCGGCCCACGGCGGGGAGGGAGACGACGACCAGGAGGCCGATCACGACCGGGTCGAAGAGCAGGGTGGCGTACTTGGTGGCGTTGGCCAGCACCAGGGCGAGCGCGGCCAGGGCGAGCCAGGCCGAGCTGCTGCTGAGCTGGGCGGCCCGCACCGACGCCCAGCTGGCCAGGGCCATGAGGCAGATCGCCATGGCGTCGTAGGTGGCGAATGCGCCGAGGCGCAGGGAGGCCCCGAGCAGGGCGAAGAGGGCGCAGGCGAAGAAGGCCGCCCGGCGGCCCTGGAGCCGGCTCACGGTGGCCCAGAGGAGGCTGGTGGTGAGCAGCATGAAGACGAGCGACAGCGCCCGCGCCCCGGCCAGCCCACCCAGCCGGTCCGCCAGTGCCCCGAGGGGCGGGTAGATGGCGGGGGCGCCCGAGAAGTAGGTGGGGAAGGCCGGGATGGGTGTGCCCCGCAGCCAGTGGGAGAGCTCGAGTCGCCCGGCCCAGAGGTAGAGGGCCTCGTCCTGGAAGGCCGTGTTGGCCCGCAGCAGGCTGGCCGAGGCGGAGGCCTGGGCGACCAGGATGGGCAGCAGGGCCCAGGGCAGCCGCGCCCACCACGCGCTGGCTCGGGCCGGCGTGGCGCTGGGGACCGCTTCCGCTCTGGTGCCGCTCAAGGTGGGAGGCCTCCCTCGCCGCGTTCCCGCCGGCCATGACCGGGACTCGGGGTCGCGCGCTCCTCCCGGGTCTGGCCGGATTCGAAGTCGCCCGCCGACATGGGGCCCGCCGCCTGGTGGCACGACGACGCCGTCGCCGGACCCCTGCCGACCGGGCGGGCCACGGCACTTCCGGGCCGGGGCCCACCGCTTCCCACCCCCGGCCGCGTCAAGTGCTCCACTGAGTCCACTCCAGTCGGCTGGATTGAAGTACTGAGTTGCTGGATTGGAGACCGCCCGCCGCCGCCGGGCGGCGTCGGGAGCGGAGGTCTGCCCCACCCCTGGCGCGCGGCGGGGACGCCCCGCAGCCGCCCACCGGCTTGGGGGGAGCGTGGCACCCTGGCACGCGCTTGTCAAATGGGCTAGTGGGAATTTTCTTGGCCCCTCGAGGCCCCGCCGCGCGCCGCTGGCCGGTCCCCCGGGAGGTGCCGCTGCGGGCTGGCAGGGAGGCCCCGGAGCCCGTAAGATTCTGACCTCTCGGCCCCCGAGCTCAGGAGGAAGGCGGATCAGCGAGGCGGTCCTGGTAATCGGCACCGGCAAGGGGGTGGTGGTCGCCCGCAGCGACGCCACCCGCGAGCGCTGGAAGCTGGAGCCGCTCCAGCTCCTGATGAGCTCCGTCTACGGGCTCGGGATCGACCGCCGTCGCCAACCGCCTCGGCTGTTCGCCGGCGCCACCAGCGAGCACTTCGGCCCCTCCCTGTTCCACTCCGACGACCTGGGCCGGACCTGGTCCGAGCCGGAGGCGGCGCCGGTCGCCTTCCCGGAGGGCAGCGGCACCTCCCTCGTCCGGGTCTGGCAGATCCAGCCGGGGCCGGACGTCGAGCCCGACCTGGTCTACGCCGGGGTCGAGCCACACGCGCTCTTCCGGTCCCGGGACGGGGGCATCAGCTTCGAGCTGGTGGAGGGTCTCTACAACCATCCCCACCGCCCCCGCTGGGAGCCGGGCGGCGGCGGCGCCTGCCTGCACACCATCGTGCCCCACCCCAGCGATCCCGACCGACTGCTGGTGGCGCTCTCCGCCGGCGGGGTCTACCGGACCTCGGACGGGGGCGAGACCTGGGCTCCCGCCAACCGCGGCATCCAGTCCTACTGGATGCCAGAGGAGCAGCGCTTCCCGGAGTTCGGGCAGTGCGTCCACAAGGTCAGCTCCCACCCCTCGCGGCCGGAACGGCTGCTGGCCCAGAACCACTTCGGCGTCTACCGCTCCGACGACTACGGCGACAGCTGGGAGGCGGTCGAGGAGGGGCTGCCGGCCAACTTCGGCTTCCCCGTCCTGGTCGACCCCGAGGACGCCGACACCGTCTACCTCTTCCCGCTCGTGGCCGACTCCGAGCGCCTGCCCCCGGAGCGGCGCTGCCGCGTCTACCGCAGCCGCGACGGCGGCGGGACCTGGGAGCCCACGACCCGCGGGCTGCCCCAGTCCGGGTACCACTCGATCGTGCTGCGGGACGCCCTCTGCACCGACTACGCGGACCGGGCGGGGATCTACTTCGGGACCCGGGGCGGCGAGGTATACCAGAGCCTGGACCAGGGCGACTCCTGGCAGCAGGTGGCGTCCCACCTGCCCGACGTGCTCTCGGTGCGGGCAGCGGTGGTGGGGTGAGCGCGGAGCTCCACCTGCCTGCCTCCCTGCGCGCCTCCACTCCGGGACCCTCGGTCGTGGAGCTGGAGGCGGAGACCGTGGGCGGGGCCCTCGACCAGCTGCGGCTCAGCTGGCCCCAGCTGGAGCGTCGCATCCGCGACGAGCAGGGCCGGCTGAGGCGACACCTGCGCCTCTACCTCGGCGAGCTCGACGTGGCCGACCTCCAGGGGCTGGCCACGTCCCTTCCGGAGGGCAGCCGCCTCTACGTCATCCCCCAGGTCTCGGGCGGCTGAGGCGCCGGGACCGGCGCCCTCCGCGCCTGCGCTGGCCCTTGAGCTGCTGCTGGCGACCCTCGCCGAGGACGCCCTCCAGGAACCGCGCCTAGGCCAGGGGCAGGTTCTCCGCCCCGGCGTCCTGGCTTGCCACGTGGATCTTGCCGGACCGGGGCAGGAGGCTGTGGGCAGCGAGGACGCTGTCGTCGCCGAGGCCGTGGGACAGCAGTCTCGGACGGCGCGGGCCGCTCAGTTCGTCGATGTGGAGGAAACAGCGCCTCCGATGTCCCTCCAATCGTGGACCTCGCCCCGGCAGATGGTCACCTCAACCTGTCGCAGGGCCGAGAGGGATGCGAGCGGGTTGCCACGAACAACCAAGACGTCGGCGGCCCAGCCCCGCCTCAGCTCCCCCACCTCCGACCAGCCCCACAGCGCTGCGTTCCCGAGCGTCACTTTCTCGAGCAATTCCTGGCGGCTGAATCCAAGGCCCTCGAGGATCTCCAACTCCTCGACGATCGACTCGATCGGGGTGAGGGCTCCGGCGTCTGTCCCTATGCCCCAGGAGACGCCCGCTTCAACGGCGCGCGAGAAGGTCCGGACCTTGACCTCATACATCCGTGCGGCGCGGTCCTTCAGGTCTGCGAGGGCTGGATCCGTGGTCATGCGCCGGATGATGGCGAAGGTGGGCACTAGGAACACATCCAACTCGACCATCCTCGCGCTCAGTTCATCGGTGAGGTATGAGCCGTGCTCGACCGATCTCACCCCCGCCTCGAGGGCCCGCCGAATCGCCTCCGGGGGGTGGACGTGCGCCGCAGCGACCGTCCCCGCCGCCTTGGCCTCCTCCACGATCGCCCTCGCCTCCTCCGAGCTGAACTGGACCGACGTCTCCACCTCCCCCGCGCGGCCGATGCCACCACTGCCCATGTACTTGATGAAGTTCGCTCCGGCGCGCAGCTGCTCGCGAGCCGCCTTTCTCACCTCGGGCACGCCGTCCGCCTGGCGCACGTAGGGATAGCCATGACCACCAGTCATGGCGATGAACTGACCGGCACAGCTCATCGTCGGGCCGGGCACAAGCCCCTGGGTGATGGCATCGCGCAGTGCGATGTCGACGTGGCGATAGCCTCCGATGTCCCGACACCTGGTTATCCCCGCCCGGAGTGCCCGCCTCGCCTGCCTCGCGGCCAGCAGCGCGACCCTGGCGCGGGCTACGCGGCCCTGCGCGTGGACCTCTGGCACCAGGGTCAGGTGCGAGTGCAGATCTATGAGACCGGGCATGACGGTACACCCGGTGGCGTCAATCTTCCGGACCGCCACACCCGCCGGCGCGGCTTCGCCGACCTCTCGGATTCGATCCCCTTCGATCGACAGGCTCCCTGGCTTGAGGACACCGCCCGGGAGGAGCAGCTGGCCACCCGTGACCATGGTCATGCTCTCAGCGCTCATCCTGACCTCCGAGTCGCACTGTCTCCCCGGCGCCACCCTCGTGGGAGCGCCGCACCGTCGGGGCGCTTCCCGTCGCCGTCAGCCGGGGCACATCGCCCTCCTGCTATTGCTTCCAATACCAGTTCTGGGGGTAGATGTTCTGGGTCGGGTCTTGGGGCTCGGTCCCGCCGAGCTTGTTGGAGACGGCAGATATCTGGTACGCCTGCCACGGGACCCAGAGGACGCCGAGGTTCTTGGCCATGTAGTTCTCGTACCGGTAGAGCGGCTGGACCCCAGGCTCAAGGGTAGAGGCGATGATGTTGGCGTCGTTGGTGGCGGAGTCATAGCCGCCTCCGTTGGCGGCCGCTGTGGATTCAAACAGCTCGTCACCGTTGGGATAGTAGTTGGGGGAGTACGTCCAGCCGTCGCCCCAGTTGATCATGTCCCAGTCACAGCTCCCCGCGTTGGATTGGGTGCACGGGACGAAGTCGGCGAAGATGGTTCCGAACGGCGCCTGCTTGAGCAGCAGCTTGATCCCGACTTGGCTGAAGGAGGATTCGAGGGCCTGCATCTCCTCGGTCAGGATGGTGCTGCCCGTAGCGTACAGCATGGTGAAGCTGAGTTCGGCTCCGGCCTTGATGCCGGCGCCGCACTCGTCGCTTCCGCTGCCGGGCTTGGCACACGTCGTCACGCCTGAGGGGCGGACCTTCCAACCGTGAGCGGTAAGCAGTGACCTCGCCGCGGCCGTGCTGTATGGGTAGGGGTTGTGGCTCTGCTCGGGACTGACGAAGGGGCTCTTTGGAGTCAGTGGAACGGGTCCGTACATCGGTGTACCGTAGCCCTTGAGGATGTCCTTGATCCACTCTGGCTGGTCGATGAGTCTCTGCATCGCCTGTCGGATGTAGAGCTGGTCGAAGATGGGTCCCGTGACCGGATTCGTGAAGTTGAGTGGCATGTAGTTGACGGTCCACGTGTTCCAGGGCGATATGTCGTACCCACGTGATCGCAGGTACGACGTCTGTCCCAGATCCTGCTCCGGGACGTACCCGTACGTCAGCTGACCATCTCGGAGCGCGTCGTACTCAGCCGCGTCGGAGGTGAATGGGACCAGGTCGAGTGCCTTGATCCGGGGAACGGGACCGACTGAGTAGTGTTGGTTCGGGGTCAGCACGGTGTAGCCGGTGGCCGGGGAGTAGGCGTGGATGAGCCACGCGCCGCTCACCACCTTCCACAGAGGGTTGGTGGCATAGGTGCTGAGGTCGTTCGACTGGCTGTTGAGGAAGTCATAGACCTTCGCTGCACCAGCGGGCGTCAGGTCATAGTTGCCGACTGGGCCGCCGGCAGACTCCTTGTCCCAGGCGTGCTGGGGCATGGGCGTGAGCTGACTGAGCTCGTTGTAGAGCAGCCACTGGTGGTTGTAGGCCTTGTTGAACGTCATCTGGAAGACGGTTGGGCTGATGATCTTGAAGTTGGTGACGTTGCTCGGATACTCACCTGCGACGGCGAAGACGTCGACATCCCGCTCGGCGGACATCAGGTTGTTGCAGAGTTCGACATCGCGGCTGGAGATGGGAACCCCGTCGGACCAGTGGTACGGCTTGAGCCGGATGGTCACCGTCCGTCCTCCATCGGAGTAGGTCGGCGCGTAGGCCAGGCTCAAGCTCGGGTTGAACAGGGGCTTGCCGTTGAGGCCGAACCAGTAGAGCGGGGGATAAAGGCGGAATTGAAAGTACTCGTAGTTGACCTGCGCCTCGGCGTTGGCTGCTGTTGAGAGGGGGAAGATGTAGGTTGGGTGGAGACCGGGGGGAAGGGCGAAGGATACGGACTGGCTGCTGGGCGTGGATGCGAGGGCGTTGCTGACGGACCCTGAGATCGCGCCCACCGCAGCAACTCCGATCAATGCGGTCAGCGCGGCGACGGCATGGAGACGGCTCTTGTGCCACATGGACGTGAGCTCCTGGATCAAGCGAGTCCGGTACGGGTTATCGGCTGGGCGGCGAGGCTGCCAGACGGGCGCTGCCCTAGCTCTCGGCGGCGACATGCACGCGTGGGTCGTGGGCGTGGACCAGGGCGTCCTGGTGCGCGTCCGATGCTCTCGGGCAGCGGAGACAGCCGGGGCGGAGGTGGCGCTGATAGGGCCGTGGCGGGACGGGCGCCGGTCACCGGTGCCCTCTCCCGCCGAGCCCCAAGGGTCGCTCGGCTGGTCTGGGTGACGGGCCGCCGAGCGGACTCGCCGGTCGAGGCGAGAGGCCCACCCGGCCTGGGGGGACTGAGGCTTCGGGGTCTCCACCTCCCGTCGCTGTCACCCGGAATCCCTCCCAGAGGTGCTGTGAGCCGTCGCGATTGCCACTCCCCAGATGCGACTGTGGACGACCCGGCGGCTCCCCACGTCGCCCTGCCCACGGCATGGCCGCACCGCAGGCTAGCAGTGCCGCTCCAGCCTGTCAAGCACGATACAGAAGTTGGAGCCGGTGACGCTCTGAAATGATTATTACAGTGCGTCCCATCCACGGCGTGCCGGCCCGGGCTGGCCCGTCCCCGACCCTCCTCCGGCGAGACCCGCGGCTGGTCGCCACCGAGCAGGGCCAGGGAGTCGGCCGGATGCACTCTGGGTCCGCCTTCACGTCCTAGGCCCGCAGCCGAGCACGGCGGTCGCCAGCGGGGCGGCGCTGCGGAGCATGAGCACCCGGGCCCCACCGCTCATCACCCGGAGACTGCGCGGTGCCCTGAGGCTGAATCCCAGCGTGCTCGCGCGGCGAAGGGCGACGACCCGGGCTCAGCCGCCCGTGGCCCCTACCTCAGAACCGAAGTGGAGAGGGCCCGGGGATGGCGTCGATCTTGCGCCAGTCGTAGACGACCCCCCGGGCGATGGTGGTCTCGACCCGGCGGATGTCGGAGAGGTTGGCGGTGGGGTCGCCCCGGACCACCAGAACGTCGGCGGTGAGGCCGACCTCGAGACGGCCCACGTCGCTCCAGTCCCAGAGCTCCGCGTTGCCGGCCGTCGCCTGGTGGAGAACCTCGGTCGCACTGAAGCCGAGGCTCTGCGCGATCTCCATCTCGTCGGCGATTGCCGACTCCGGGATGAAGGAACCGGCGTCGGTGCCGATGGCCCAGCGGACGCCCAGCTCGACGGCGCTGGCGAAGGTCCTGAGCTTGGTGTCGAAGACCTTCTGGGCCCGGGGGGCGAGCTCGGGCCAGCGCCCGTCGGTGGCGATGCCGCGGTAGACGGCGAAGGTGGGGGTGAGGAACGTCCCCTGGTCCACCATCATCCGGGCCAGCTCCGGGGTGAGATGGGTTCCGTGCTCGACGGACTTGACGCCGGCGCGCACCGCGTTGCTGATGGCGCGCTCGGGATGGACGTGGGCCGCGGCCCGCTTGTCGGCCGCCCGGGCCTCGTCGACGATGGCCTCGACCTCGGCGAAGCTGAACTGGACCGCGGCCTCGGACTCGTCGGCGCGGCCGACTCCGCCACTGCCCATCAGCTTGATGAAGTCGGCCCCCGCCTGGACCTGCTCACGGACTGCCTTGCGCACCTCGGCCTCTCCGTCGGCCTCCCGGATGTAGGGCCAGGCGTGACCCCCGGTGATGGCGATGAACTTGCCGGCGCAGACCATCTTGGGGCCGGCCACCCAGCCCGCCTCGATGGCGTCGCGGAGCTCGATGTCGATGTGGTGGTAACCGCCGATGTCACGTACCCTCGTGATCCCGGCGCGCAGGGCCCGCACCGCCTGCCGGGCGGCGAGGAGCGCGATCCGCGCCTTGGGGACCTTCCACGCCTTGTCGATGTCGGGCACCAGGGTGAGGTGCGAGTGCATGTTGATCAGCCCCGGCGTGACCGTGCAGCCGGTGGCGTCGACGCGGACCGCGTCCCGCGGGGGATCGGTGAGCTGGCCCAGGGCGACGATCTTGTCCCCCTCGATGGCGAGGTCGCCGGCGCTGCGCGTACCGTCGGGCAGCAGCAGCTGCCCACCCTCGACGATGATCATTCTTGCCGCTCCTAAATGGGATCTAGCGCGTTCGCGGTGGGGGTCGATGCTCCCCGGGCTCAAGGAAAAGGACGTCCGTTGGTGACGTGGTAGACGTCCAGGGCCGACGCAGGCGATTGCCGATCTTCGTGAGGGACCCCTTCCGCCCCTGCCGCCACTCCGAGCGTCTGGGCGCCGCCGCCCCCTGAGAGTCCGTGGGTCGCGTCGCCCCCGCTCCGCGCACGTTAGCAGCGGCCCGATGGCGTGTCAATCGAGATACAGGAGGCGTGCAGATGGTCTCAATGGAATGTCCATTACAGGGAGGGCTGGTCCCGGCGCGACCGTCCCAGGAGCGCGCTCCGGGATCGGGTCCTCATCCGTCGCGACACCCAAACACACCACTCGCTTCACCATCGCCCCGAAGAAGCAGGCGAAGCACCGTGCATGTGCGGTCCCAGAAGGCGGGGCTGTCGCCGTCAGTCCGATCGCTGCTCCTCGACGCGATGGCCCTTGCTCAGCTCCTGCAGCGCCGCTCGGTCCACCCGGTCGCTCGGTACCACCGCTAGCTTGCAACCGGTCACCGCCCTCAGCGTGGCCGTCCGCGCGCCGCCCTCGAGCACGGCCCGCTCGCCGAGCAGCGCTCCGGGTCCCAGCTCCGTCAGTCGCTTGCCACCCCGCTCCACCCGCACCACGCCGTCCAA
>JASHRA010000002.1 GCA_030038765.1 Candidatus Dormiibacterota bacterium
CCGCGGTGCTGGCCCTGATCGACCCCCGGGACCCGGAGCTGCCCCTGCTGCTGCTGCGCCGGAGCGCCTCGCTGCGCTCCCACCCGGGCCAGGTGGCGCTGCCCGGGGGCGCCCACTCGCCCGAGGACGGCGCCCTCTGGCGCACCGCCCTGCGCGAGGCCGAGGAGGAGGTCGGCGTCCCGGCGGCGGCGGTGGAGCTGAGGGGGCGGGCCAGCGTGGTCCCGACCTGGAACTCGGGCTTCAACATCGCCCCCTTCGTGGGCCTGCTCCTGCGACCCTTCGAGCCCCGGCTCTCGGAGGGCGAGGTGGAGGACTGCTTCTGGCTCGCGCTGCTGCCCGGCGGCCGGCCCGCCCGGCCCGCGCTGGAGCGGGTGGAGGTGGCCGAGGGCGCCTTCGAGGTCTCCGGCTACCGCAAGGGGGACCACTTCGTCTGGGGCGCGACCGGCGCCATCGTCACCGACCTCCTGGGCCGGCTGGGAGCCGCCCCCGGCTGAGCCCGGCTCAGTTGGTGGCGGCCACCTCGGCCGCGAGCCCGGGCGCGGGGGCGATCTCGAAGCCCACCGGCCGGCGCTGGGGGCGCGGCTCCACGGCCGGCATGAGAGCCCGGTCCAGGACCTCGGCCAGGTCGCGGACGAAGACCACCTCCATGCCCTCCAGCAGCGAGGCGTCGATCTCGTAGAGGTCGCGCCGGTTGCGCTCCGGCAGGAGGAAGACCTTGATCCCCGCGCGGTGGGCGGCGAGGAGCTTGTCCTTGACCCCGCCGATGGGCAGGACCCGGCCCCGGAGCGTCACCTCGCCGGTCATGGCCAGGTCGTGGCGCACGGGCCGGTCGCTGGCCACCGAGACCAGGGCCGTGGCCAGGGTCACGCCGGCGGAGGGGCCCTCCTTGGGGATGGCCCCGGCGGGCACGTGGACGTGGACGCCGTTCTCGTCGAAGAAGTTGGGCTTGACCCCGTAGTCGGCCCCGTGGACCCGGACCCAGGAGAGGGCCGCCCGGGCCGACTCCTGCATCACGTCCCCGATCTGCCCCGTGAGCTGGAGCTCGGGCCGCCCGGCGATGGCCAGGGCCTCGACCGTGATCAGGTCGCCGCCCACGTCCGAGACCACGACCCCGGTGGCCACCCCGACCCGGTCGCGCTCCTCGGCCGAGTCGTGGTCGAAGCGGGCCGGGCCCAGGTACTCGATCAGCTGCTCGGCGCCGACCTCGACCGACTTCAGCTCGGGGTTCTCCACCAGGCGGCGCGGCACCTTGCGCATGATCTGGGCCAGCTGGCGCTCCAGGCCGCGCACGCCGGCCTCGCGGGTGTAGTCGCGGATGACGCTGCGCAGCGCCTCGTCGGTGATCCGCAGCTCGCTGTCGTCGAGGGCGTGCTGCTCCATCTGGCGCGGCACCAGGTGCTGGCGCGCGATGCCCAGCTTCTCCTCCTCGGTGTAGCCGGTGATCTGGATGATCTCCATCCGGTCGCGCAGGGGCGGGGAGATGGTGTCGATGACGTTGCCGGTGGTGATGAAGAGGACCTGGGAGAGGTCGTAGGGGACCTCCAGGTAGTGGTCCGAGAACTCCCGGTTCTGCTCCGGGTCGAGGACCTCGAGGAGCGCCGCCGAGGGGTCGCCGCGGAAGTCCAGGCCCACCTTGTCGATCTCGTCCAGCATCATCACCGGGTTGCGCGTCCCGGCCTGCTTCATGGCCTGGATGACCCGCCCCGGGAGGGCGCCGATGTAGGTGCGCCGATGGCCCCGGATCTCGGCCTCGTCGCGGATGCCGCCCAGCGAGACCCGGACCAGCTTGCGGCCCAGGGCCCGGGCGATGCTCCGCCCCAGCGACGTCTTGCCCACGCCGGGGGGCCCGACGAAGCACAGGATGGGGGTCTGGAGCGGGCGGGGCGGCTTCTGCCCCTCCTCCTTGCCGGCCTCCCGGGGGGCCGCCTCGGGGCTCGCCGCGCGGCGCTCCAGCACCCGCTTGCGGACCGCCATCCACTCCAGGATCCGCTCCTTCACCTTGGGCAGGCCGTAGTGGTCCTCGTCCAGGATCCGCTGCGCCTCGGCGATGTCCACCCGCTCCTCGCCGGCCTCCTTCCAGGGCAGGTCGGCGAGCCACTCCACGTAGGTGCGCACGATGCCCACCTCGGGCGAGGCGCTGGGCATCGACTCCAGCCGGTCCAGCTCCTTGAGGGCGCGGCTCTGGACCGTCTCCGGCATGCCCGCCTGCTCGATCCGCTCGCGCAGGTCGTCCTCGGCGGTGGACTCCCCGCCGACCTCGGCCAGCTCCTTGCGGATGGCCTTCAGCTGCTCCCGCAGGATGGCCTCGCGCTGGCCCTGGTTGATGGTCTGGGCGACGTCCTGCTGGATCTTGCTGCGCAGCTGCGCCACCTCCAGCTGGCGGGCCAGGAGCGGCACCAGGCCACGCAGCCGGCGCTCCACGTCCGGCTCCTGGAGCAGGGCGACGCGGTCCTGGGGGTCGAGGTCGGGAGCGGTGCCGCTGAGGTCCGCCACCTTGCCCGGCTCCTTGGCCCGGGCCACGGCCACGGCCAGCTCGGGGGCCACCGAGGCCCCGGCGGCGACGTAGTCGGCGAAGAGCTGGCGCACCGAGCTGGCCAGGGCGTCGATCTCGGTCCCCACCGGCTCCGTGTCGGGGAGGTCGGCGAACTTGGCGGTCCAGGTCTCCC
The DNA here is from genome assembly GCA_030038765.1 of Candidatus Dormiibacterota bacterium. Lineage (GTDB taxonomy): Bacteria > Chloroflexota > Dormibacteria > Aeolococcales > Bog-877 > Bog-877. The sequence goes on from JASHRA010000002.1 coordinate 2,667, forward strand.
CCACCTCCAGCTCCAGCAGCCGCACCCGGCGCTGGCCCTCGACCAGCACCTGGGCCCCGGCGCTGCCGCGGCGGAAGGCGCCGATCTGCGCCACCGTGGCCACCGGGTAGAGGTCCAGCAGCTGGACCTCGTCCAGCTCGCTCTGGCGCTGGACCGCCAGCACCACCTTGCCCTCGGCCGCCACGGCCGCCTCCAGGCTGGCCACCGAGCGCTCCCTTCCCGCCCCCAGCGGGGCCAGCTGGTGGGGCAGGACCACGTTGTCCCGGAGCGGCACCAGGGGCAGCGATTCGATCTTCGGCTGACCGGCGCCGTGGGAGTCCGAGCCACTCACGGAAGGCGCCGGCTCTTGGGATTGGGTCAAGGCTTTCACTCCAGGGCTGCGACGGCCCGAGGCGGCCGTCGCTGGGGATTCTGCCCCTCCCCTCAAGGGGCGAAACCTGGCCCTCGAGCCAGGGCCGCCCCAGATCGGTGGCCGGCGAGGGCACAACCGGCGGCCCGGTCGACAGAAACCGAGTCCGCCTCTCCCATCGTCGCGGTGGGTGCGGAGAGGGAGTGTGGCTCGTCCCCGCCACAGGGCCGCGCTACGCTTCCCCAGCCGCTGAAGGGGCGGGCGCCACCGCCGGCCCGCTGGTGGGGCGCGAGGGCCGCGTGCGTCGGCTTTGCCGGTAGCTACGTCGCCACAGCGCCTGTGGGTCAACCTAGTGGTGCGCGGGCGCGACCGCGCTCATGTGAGAGACCCTCAAACTCCATCCGGCGCTGCTCAGGGCGGCGCCGGGGGAGGAGGACGCCAGGCGGGTCTGTCTCGCCAACGCTGTCGCCGCGCTCGCCGCCTCGGGATCGGGGGTCCGCGCTCACAGCGCCGCTCCGGCTCGTGCTTCGCGGCGCTGCCGAGGCTTCCCGGGCAGCCGGTGACAGACGCTGCTGCCTTCAACCACCGTGCTGCTCTGCCTGACCGGGGTCAGCGCATCGACGACCAAGTCGTCGATGGGCGGTTCGCCGACTTCAAGCAACGGAGCACCTGTCCGGTCACCGCGGCCCACCTGGTCCCCCTGCCAGCAACCGATCAGGTGGAGGTCGACAGGTGATCGGTGGCGAACCGCTGCTGCAGCTTGAAGCGCCGCGCGGCGTCCGGCGTTGAGCTTCCTCGCCGACTGGGTTCCGCTTGCCCGGCGGATGTTCTTGAACTGTCGCCGGCCGGACGCCCTCCAGCAGTGGGGTGACGGCGGCGTGCAACGTCGCGAGCATCGCATCGGTCGCCGCGGCGAGGTTGGCGAGTTGCAGCTCGGTCGCCTGCCTCGGACAGATCAGCACCCGGGTGGCGATGAGGGCAGTGCCCCTGGCAGCGCGCCGATGCTGTTGGGCAGGGCCGCGGCAGGTCCGTTGAGCTCGGCTCAGGGGGCGGAGAGGAGCGCGAGGCTCATCGCCAGCGCCATCACCACGTGGCTCGCATCGAGCAACAGCGGGCGCTCCAGAGCGGAGGGAGGCGCCGCCTCTGGCGTGTCACGGTGGGACCCGTAGACGGGCCAGCCGCGGTTGGCGGCAGCCAGGGTGGAGACGGCAGAGGCCAGGAGCAGGAAGGCGAGAGGCAGGCTGAGGCCGCTGCCCCGGAGCCCGCGCGTCGCCGAGCCGGAGGCAGTGAAGAACATGAGCAGCATCGCCAGCGACATGAGGGCGTGGACAGCACTGTGGGGAAGGTGGATGCCGAAGCGGCGCAGCGAGGCCCAGGCCCGGCCCAGGAACC